>DASWRM010000007.1 GCA_036403155.1 Gaiellales bacterium
CGCCCGGTGGGATCGCTCAGAGCAACGGCTGTCAGCTCGAACAGCGCCAGGGCGACCTGCGGCATCCACTGGCGGCGCCCAAGCCGGTGCGAGCCCGTGATGAAGGGCGCAAGGGCGAGCCCGACCGCGCCCGCCGTGTCCATCGCCAGGTGCGCCCGGTAGGGCAGCTTCCGCACCGCGCCGAGCGGATAGTCCGTGACCACGCTGTAGGCCAGGTGGATCGTCCCGGCCGCGCGGATGTGCCGGCCGGCCGGCGTGCCCTGCACACCAAGCAGCCGCGGAACGGCGCTCACGAGCGCCGCGCCGACGGTGTAGTCGGTCACCCCGTGCATCATCGCGCCGATCGGCCGTCGGACGCCCGCGATCCGCGGGCGCTTCAGCAATCCCATCACCGTTCCCACCTCCTGCAAGAGGCGACCCGATCGCACGGGGCAGCCGCCCGGCGACCGGCCGCTGCTGAACCGGAAAGAGCCGTCTTCCCGCCGGTGCGCTGCGACAAACCGCGGCGTCCCAGGCTGGTTTGACGTCACACACTCGGAGGCGTATCGTCGGAAACGGTCTGCGGAAGGGGTCCGGATGCACATCGCTCTTCGGCGACGCCTGCTCGTCCTGCTCGCCGTGGTGGCTGCCCTGGCCGCCGCATGGTTCGGCGTGACGCGGAGAGCCGGCGCCACCTCCTCCGGCATCGACGGCGTGATCATCTACCGCACCGGCGGCCAGCTGATGACCATGACTCCGGACGGCGCCAACCAGACGCCCTATCCGCAGGGCGGCACGACAAACGCCATGCTGCCGGCCTGGTCTCCGACGGGGGACCGGGTTGCATGGGCGGCGCAGTCGCCCAAGCGGGCCCTCGACGTCTGGGTTGCGAACGCGGACGGGTCGGACCTCCACAATCTGACGCCGACGAGCGCCGCCGGTGACCGGTTCCCGACGTGGTCACCGGATGCAACCCGGGTTGCGTTCATGAGCACGCGGAGCAAGGGGATCGAGATCTGGGCGATGAACGCGGACGGGTCGAGCCCCGTGCAGCTGACCTCGAACGTGAACATCGAGGACTGCTGCCCGGACTGGTCGCCGACTGCCAACCGGATCGCGTTCGAGTCCAACCGCGACGGGAAGTTCGAGATCTACACGATGGACGCCGACGGCGGGAACGTCGCACGCCTGACGGTCAACACCTACTACGACGGCACCCCCGTGTTCTCGCCGGACGGCACGCGAATCGCGTTCCAGTCGTCGCGCGGCGGAAGCAACGACATCTGGGTCATGAACGCCGACGGGTCGAGCCCCATCCGGCTGACGACGGCGAAGTCGCTCGACCGCACGCCCGCCTGGTCGCCGGACGGTCAGTACATCGCATTCGTCTCGAACCGCAGCGGCAGCGACCAGGTGTGGCTGATGAACGCCGACGGGTCGAACCAGCACCAGATCACCACCGCCGCGGCCGGGGCGTACGAGCCGGACTGGCAGTCGCTGCCACCGCCTCCCCCACCGCCGCCGTCCGTGTCCTCGGCGCCGTAGCACCCCATGGAGGCCACGCCGAGGGTGAACCCTGACGCGGTGCACCCACAGCGGCCGTAGCCTGCGGCCATGAGCACAGTCGCACGCGTCAGCAGCCTCTCGACCGCCCGGCCGGGGCCAGCCACCCTCCTGGCGGCGGGGAAGGCGGCCGTGCTGACGCTGCTCGCGGCCACGCTGCTGGTTCCGCAGGCCGGCGGCTTCAGCGGCGAGGCGCTGTGGCTGCGCGCCGCGGTGTACCCGCTCGGGATCGCGGTCATTCCGGCCCTCTGGCACGTGACCGGCCGCCGCGCCTACCCGCTCGCGGCGGACGCCTACCTGCTCGTCCCGTTCGCATTCGACGCGATGGGCAACACGCTCGGCCTCTACGGTCGCGTCGACAACTTCGACAACCTCGCCCACCTCGTCGGGACGTTCGCGCTGGCAGGCTTCGCCGGCTCGCTGCTCGCCACCCGGAGCGACGATCGCCTCCTGATCGGCCTGGCCGCCGCGGGAGCAGCCTCCGTGCTGGCCATCGGCATCGAACTGTGCGAGTGGACGGCGTTTGCGCACCCGGTCGCGACGGGCTACGGCGCCTACCGCGACACCGTGGGCGATCTCGCGATGGATGTCGCCGGCGTGCTCGCCGGCGGCCTCTCGCTCTGCCGGCCCAGATCGCGGTAGCGCCCTGGGCGGCGCAGCCGGCCCGGCGGCCGCGCCGTGTACCGTGCCCGGATGGCCGACCGCCAACGGCGCGACCGCACGCGCCACATGCGCGCGAGAACGGGCGAGGAGCAGCGGGCGACGAACCTCGAGCTGTTCTTCGACCTCGTCTACGTGTTCGCCGTGACCCAGCTCTCGCATCTGCTCGGGAGCCACCTCACCCTCTCGGGCGCCGGGCAGACGGCGCTCCTGCTGCTCGTGATCTGGTGGGCATGGGTCTACACGACATGGATGACCAACTGGTTCGACCCGGAGTCGCCTGTCGTCCGGGTGCTCCTGATCGCGGTGATGCTGGCGAGCCTTGGCATGGCGATCGCGATCCCCACCGCGTTCGGCGACCGCGCGCTGCTGTTCGCGCTCGCCTACAGCAGCCTGCAGGTCGTCCGAAACGCGTTCGTGGTCTGGGCGACGGAGCCGGGATCGCAGCTGCACGAGGCGTTCGTCCGCATCTCCGCGTGGTCGGTCGCCGTGGCGGTGCTCTGGGTGGCAGGCGCGCTGGCGGGCGACGGGGCGCGCGCGGCCATCTGGGTGGTCGCCCTGCTGGTCGACTACGCCGGCCCGGCGGCGGGCTACTGGGTGCCCCGGCTCGGTCGCACACCCGCGCAGGAGTGGAGCATCGAGGGATCACACTTCGCCGAGCGGTTCCAGCTGTTCATCATCATCGCGCTGGGCGAATCCGTCGTCGTGACCGGTTCGACGGCAGCAGCAGAGCACATCGACCTGGCGGGCGCCGTCGCCATCGCGGTCTCGTTCCTGATCACGGCGGCGCTCTGGTGGCTCTACTTCGACTACGTCGCGACGATTTCGCAGCGCCGCCTCGCGACGAGCGACGAGAGCGGGTCGCTCGCACGAGACGCGTACACCTACGTCCATGCCGTGATCGTCGCGGGCATCATCGTGGCGGCGGTCGGCGACGGGATCCTCATCGAACGGCCGACGGGCGCGCCGTCCCCCGCGGAGATGGCCACGCTGGCGGGCGGCCCGGCGCTCTACCTGGCCGGCCACCTGCTCTTCCGCCGGCGGATGGCCGGTTCGTGGAGCGGAAAGCGGGTCGCCGCCATGCTGGGGCTGTGCGCGGCCGGCTGTGCCGGCCTGCTGCTCCCGGCGCTGGCCACGGGGACGGCCGTGCTCGCGATCCTCGTGGCGCTGATCGTGGGCGAGGCGGTGGCCGGGATGCGGCGGCGCCGGCGACGGGAGCCGAGCCCCCTCGAGGCGCTCGAGGTGCGCCTGGCGCGCGAGCCGGCGCCATAGCCGAAACGGTTCCCCGGCGACCGCTTCCGGGCACCCGCTATAACTCGCCGGATGCGCGAGCAGAGCATGCAGTTCTTCGAGCGGCTGCTGGCCGCCCCGGGACCGAGCGGGGACGAGCGGCTGCCCGCCCGCGTGTGGCGCGAGTACACCTCCGGGTTCGCCCAGACCGGCCACGACGCGCTCGGCTCGAGCACCGCGATTGCGAACGGCGACGGCTCGCCGCGAGTCGCGGTGTTCGGCCACATCGACGAGATCGGCCTGGTGGTCAACCACATCGACGACGACGGCTTCTGCTGGTTTGGAACGGTCGGCGGGTGGGATCCGGAGGTGCTCGTCGGCCAGCGGCTCCGCATCCTCGGCAACGAGGGCGAGGTGAGCGGCGTGATCGGCAAGAAGGCGCGCCACCACCAGGACGCTGAGGACCGAGAGAAGCCCTCGAAGGTACGCGACCTGTGGGTCGACATCGGCGCGACCGGCCGCGAGGACGCCGCGAAGCTCGTCCGGGTCGGAGACCTCGCGGTGCTCGACCAGCCCGTGGTCCGGCTCGCCAACGGCCGGCTCGCCACGCGGGCGGCCGACAACCGGTGCGGGGCGTTCGTCGCCGCCGAGGCGGTCAGGATCTACGCGGAGAACGGCGGTGCCGCGTCGCTCACAGGTGTGGCGAGCGTCGGCGAGGAGACCGCGTTCACGGGCGCATACACCGCCGGCTATGCCGTCGCACCGGACGTCGCGATCGCCGTCGACGTGACCAACGCGACGGACTATCCCAGCACCAGCAAACAGCAGTACGGGCTAGTCGAGCTGGGCAAGGGCCCCACCCTCTCGCGCGGCTCAGGCGTCCACCCGGTCGTGTTCGAGGGACTGCTCGAGACGGCCGAGGCGGAGGGCATCCCCGTGCAGGTGGAGCCCGCGGGCGGCTCGACCGCGACCGACCTCGACGCCGTCTCGGTGACCCGCGCCGGCGTTCCCGGCATGGTCGTGAGCATCCCGCTGCGCCACATGCACTCCCCCAACGAGCTGCTCGACCCGGCCGACCTGGAGGCGTGCGCCGCCCTCGTGGCCGCGTACGCCCGCCGCCTGACCGCGGCGCCGACCGCAGAGTAGGCGGCCCTCGGGCAGTACGATTTCGGCATGCGTCGCATGCTGTCCGTGGCCATGGTCACCGCCGGCCTCGCCGTGCTGCTGGCGGTCGTCGCCTTCGGGCGGTCGCACGAGGACGCGATCCAGCCGCCGCCGCTGCAGCTGCCGCCGGCCGCCGATCGCACGGCGGCTCCGTCGTTCGCCGAGACGACGCTGACCGGATCGCGAGTGAGCCTGAAGGCCTACCGCGGCAAGCCGCTCGTGATCAACTTCTTCGCGGCATGGTGCGAGCCGTGCCGCGAGGAGGCGCCCGCGTTCGTGCAGCTGCACCGCCGGTTCGGCGACCGCATCGGCCTGCTCAGCGTCGCCGTCCACACCGACCGGCGGTCAAGCCTCGACGACTTCATCCAGACGCACGAGATGACGTGGCCCGTCGTCTGGAACCGCTCCGGCTCACTGATCGGGCCCTACCGGATCGACGGCCAGCCGATCACCTACCTGATCGACGGGCGCGGGCGCGTGGTGTTCCGGATCCTCGGGCAGACGACGGAGCAGCGGGTCGGCGGCGTGCTCGACAAGCTGCTCGCGTGACCATGTCCGCGACCGATCTCTCCGTCGCCTTTGCGGCCGGCCTGGTCTCATTCGTCTCGCCCTGCGTCTGGCCGCTGATCCCGGGCTACCTGTCGTTCGTCAGCGGCGTCCCCGGCGCAGAGCTGTCCGGGCATCGCCGCCGGGTCACGGTCGCGGCCGTCGCGTTCGTCGTGGGGTTCACCGCGGTCTTCACGCTCGCCGGCGCCGGCTCGGGCGTGCTGGGCTCGCAGTTCCTAGATCACCGTCGCGCGCTCGAGCTGGTCGGCGGGGCGCTCGTGGCGGCAATGGGCGCGCTCATGCTGGCGCCGGCCGCGACGCTGATCCGCAGCAGCTGGAAGGTGCCCGCGCCGGCACGACCGCACGGGCCGATCGGCGCAGCGGCGGCGGGGGCGGCGTTCGGGGTCGGCTGGACGCCGTGCATCGGGGCGCAGCTCGCGGCGATCCTCACCATTGCGGGCAGCCGCGGGCGGGCGGACGACGGCGCGCTGCTGCTCGCCGTCTACGGCCTCGGCCTCGGCGTGCCGTTCGTCGCCGCGGGCGTCTGGCTGCCGGCGGTGCTCTCGGCGACGCGGCGGCTGCGCGACCACTGGGGGATCGTCACCCGCGTGTCGGGCGTCGTGCTGGTGATCGCCGGGCTGCTGCTCGCGACCGGGCGGCTGACGGACCTGACCGCCCGGCTGGCCGGATGATCCGCGGCAACGTCGAACCGATCATCTAGGCTCGGCGCGGATGAAGGTCGTCTCGGTCGTCGGCAACCGCCCGCAGTTCATCAAGGCGGCTCCGCTCGCGCGCGCGCTGGCGGAGCGCTGCGACCACGTGCTGGTGCACACCGGCCAGCACTACGACGAGGAGCTGTCCAGCGTCTTCTTCGACGAGCTCGGGATCGACCCGCCCGACCACCGGATCGAGACGGGCTCCGGCAGTCATGCGCAGCAGACGGGATCGATGCTGGTCGCGCTCGAGCCGGTGCTGAGCTCCGAGCGGCCGGACATGGTGCTGGTCTACGGGGACACGAACTCGACCCTCGCCGGTGCCCTCGTGGCGTCGAAGGCGGGGTACCCGGTGGGACACGTCGAGTCGGGGCTGCGGTCGTTCGACCGCCGGATGCCGGAGGAGGTCAACCGCGTCGTCACAGACGTCATCTCGGACCTCCGTTTCTGCCCCAGCCAGACGGCCGTCGACAACCTCGCAGCGGAGGGGATGACGAAGGGCGTTCACCTGGTGGGCGACGTCATGGTCGACGTGGCGGAGCAGTTCGGCCCGGTCGCGGCGACGCGCTCCGGCGCGCTCGAGCGGCTCGGCGTCGAACGCGGCCGCTACGCGCTGATCACGATCCACCGGCAGTCGAACACCGAGCCGACGGCGCTGGGCAGCCTGGTGGAGGTGCTGGAGTCGATCGAGGAGCCGCTGGTGTTCCCGCTCCACCCGAGGACCGAGGCTGCGCTCTCGCGGCGCGGGCTCCTGGAGCGCGCGGAGCGCGCCGCCGTGATAACGCCCCCGCTCGGCTATCTCGACTTCACCGCGCTGCTGGCCTCATCCCGCGTCTGCCTCACCGACTCCGGCGGCGTGCAGAAGGAGGCCTACCTGCACTCCGTCCCGTGCCTCACGCTGCGCGACACGAGCGAGTGGGTCGAGACGATCCAGCTCGGGTGGAACCGGCTCGTCGAGATGACGCCCGCCGCCGTCGCCGACGCGCTGGCGGGGCTCACCGTGCCGGCCGAGCACCCACCGCTCTACGGGGACGGCCACGCATCGGGGCGGATCGCCGAGCTCGTTGCCGCCTGGGCTCCGTGACCGTCGGTACGATCCGCGCCTGATGGCCTCGGACATCGCGATCATTGGCGCTGGCTACGTGGGGCTGCCGCTCGCCGTTGCATTCGGGCAGGCGGGCGCGCGCGTGCACTGCGTGGACACGGACGCGTCGAAGGTCGAGGCGATCCGCTCCGGCGAGAGCTACATCCCGGACGTGGCCGCGGGCGAGCTCGGGCCGCTCGTCGCCGACGGCCGCCTGACCGCGGGCACCGACATGGCCGCGGTCGCAGACGTGGAATCGATCCTGATCTGCGTGCCGACGCCGCTGTCTGAGAACCGCGAACCGGACGTGTCGATCATCGCCGCGGCCGCGGCCGCGATCGCGCCGCATCTGCAGCGCGACCAGCTGGTCGTGCTGGAATCGACGACGTATCCCGGCACGACGCGCGAGCTGCTCGCGCCGCTGCTGGAGCAGAGCGGGCTCACCGCCGGGACCGACTTCCACCTCGCAATGTCGCCCGAGCGCATCGATCCCGGCAGGACCGACCACACCGTGCGGACGACGCCCAAGGTCGTCGGCGGGCTGACGCCGGCATGCGCGAAGCGCGCCCGGGAGCTCTACGAGGTGTGCGTCGACACGATCGTGCCGGTCTCCTCACCGGACGCCGCCGAGCTGGTGAAGCTGCTCGAGAACATCTTCCGCAGCGTCAACATCGCGCTCGTCAACGAGCTCGCGATGCTGTGCGACCGCCTCGCGCTGGACGTCTGGGAGGTGATCGACGCGGCCGCGACCAAGCCCTACGGATTCATGCGATTCACGCCGGGGCCGGGCTTGGGCGGCCACTGCATCCCGATCGACCCGTTCTACCTCTCCTGGCGAGCGCGGCAGTTCGACTTCCAGACCGAGTTCATCGAGCTGGCCGGCAAGGTGAACACGACGATGCCCTACTTCTGCGCCGAGCGCGTGTCCCACGCGCTGAACGCCGCCCGCAAGCCGGTCAACGGCAGCAAGGTGCTCGTGCTCGGCGTCTCGTACAAGCCCGACGTGGGTGACGTGCGCGAGTCGCCGGCGCTGAAGCTGATCGAGCTGCTCGGCGAGCTCGGCGCCGAGATCAGCTACCACGACGCGCACGTCCCCGACCTGCGCGACGAGGGGCTCGACCTGCGCAGCGTCGATCTGGGCAACGGTGTGATCGAGGAGGCGGACATCGTCTGCGTCGTCACCGCCCATTCGGGCATCGACTACGAGCGGCTGGCCGAGCGGGCGCAGCTGGTGTTCGACTTCCGCAACGCCGTGCCGCGGATCGACGGGAAGGTGCACACGCTGTGAGCGCCCCCCTGCGCGTCGGGGTCGTCGGACTCGGCTACTGGGGGCCAAATCTGGCACGCAACTTCTCGCAGCTGCCGGAGGCCGAGCTGGCCTGGTGCTGCGACGCCGATGAGGCCCGCCGCGACCGTGCGGCCGGCCAGTTTCCGGAAGCCCGTATGACCGCCCGCTTCGAGGAGCTGCTCGAGGACTCGTCGCTCGACGCCGTTGCGGTCGCGACGCCCGTGCCGACGCACCACCCGCTGGCGAAGGCGGCGATCGGCGCCGGCAAGCACGTGTTCGTCGAGAAGCCGCTCGCATGGACGGCGGCGGAGGCCCGCGAGCTCGCGGCGCTGGCCGGCGAGAGCGGGCGGACGCTGATGGTCGGCCACCTGCTCCGCTTCCACCCCGCCGTCGTCAAGCTGCGGGAGCTGATCGACTCCGGCGAGCTCGGCGACGTGCTGTACGTGTACGGCAACCGGCAGAACCTGGGCGTCATCCGCGAGGACGAGAACGCGCTCTGGAGCCTCGGGGTGCACGACATCTCGGTGGTGCTCTACCTGCTCGGAGGCCGGCCGGTCGAGGTGTCGGCACGCGGGGAGTCCTACGTGCGGCCGGGAGTCGAGGACGTGGTCTTCGGGTACGTGAAGCTGGCGACCGGCCAGGTCGGCCACCTCCACCTGTCCTGGCTCGACCCGCACAAGATGCGGAAGATGACGGTCGTCGGCTCCAAGCGGATGGCCGTGTTCGACGACATGGAGCCCGAGCGGAAGGTCACCGTCTACGACAAGGGGCCGGTGGAGATTGCGCCGGGCAAGATCTCCACCCACACGGGCGACATCACCATCCCCGCGATCTCGCGCGAGGAGCCGCTGCGGATCGAGTGCCGCGCGTTCGTTGAGGCGGCGCGCTCGGGAGACCCGTCGCATCCGGCGAACGCCGCGGAGGGCGTCGCCGTCGTCGAGGTGCTTGAGGCGATGCAGCAGTCGCTGGAGCGCGGCGGCTCGACGGTTGCGCTCGCGGAGGCGCACGCATGAGCTGGACGGCCGGCGATGCGCCCGGGCTGACGCTGGCGCCGGACGCAAGCGTCGGCGCAGAGGTCACCTTCGGCGCGAACGTCACCGTGCATCCCGGGACGGTGATCGGCGACGGCTGCGCCGTCGGCGACAACGCGGTGCTCGGCAAGCAGCCGACGCTGTCCTCGCGATCGACCGCCCGGCGGGAGCCGCCGCCGCCGCTGCTGCTCGGCCCAGCGTGCGCCGTCGCTGCCGGAACGGTGCTGGCCGCCGGCTCCACGTTCGGCGAGGGCTGCGTGGTGGGCGACCTTGCGTCGGTCCGCGAGCGGTGCACCATCGGCGAGCACGTGGTGATCGGCCGCGGGGTCTGCGTGGAGAACGACTGCACCATCGGCGCGTACACGAAGATCCAGACCGACGCCTACATCACGGCCCACAGCGAGCTCGAGGAGCACGTCTTCATCGCGCCCTGCGTCGTCACCACGAACGACAACTACATGGGCCGAACCGAAAAGCGCCACGCGCTGATCAGGGGCGCGGTCATCCGGCGCGGCGCGCGTGTCGGCGGCGGCGCGGTGCTGCTGCCCGGAATCGAGATCGGCGAGGAGGCGTTCGTCGGCGCAGGAGCGGTCGTGACCAGGAACGTGGCGCCGCGCACGCTGGTGATCGGGAACCCCGCCCGGGTGCTCCGGCCGGTGCCTGACGAGGAGCTGCTCTAGACGACCAGGGTCGTCGACGTCCCGGCGCTGTGGTCGGCGTCGCGCGCGAAGTGCACACGCCAGCTGCCCGAGGTGACCGGCGTGGAGAAGTGGTAGCTGCCGTCACCGGCGACGGTGGCCGAGTCGGCATCGACCCACCCGCCGGGCGTGTCGCGCTGCAGCGTCACGGTCGCGCCCTGCAGCTTCGGGAGCATCGTGCCGTGGAAGCCATGGCGGCGTGCGAGCGTGAGCACCGGGTGGACGTGAACATGCACCGACACCGCGAACGCGCCGCTCCGGCTGAGGCGATAGCCGGCGTCCTCCATCGGGCTGCGCGCCAGCGTGAACGTGCCGTCACTGTCGAGGCTGACTCCGGCAGTCACCCGCGTCCAGGTCGCGTCCGACCCCTTACGCACCTCGAGTGTGAACGCGGAGGGCCGGGGCCAGAGCCGCCCGCGCAGCTGGAACTGCCGGCCGGCATCCGCGTCGCCGGGCGCGTGCAGCGAGACCTGAAGGATGCGGAAGTAGGTGGACCGCAGGTGCAGCCGCGAAAAGACGTCGCTCGCCGTCAGCGTCGAATCTCCGCCGCCATGGTGCACGACGACCGAGAGCACCCGATGCGACGGCCCGTCGATGGTCTGGTCGACCGAGCCGACCGAGCCCGACAGTCCCAGCGCGGACGCGAGACTCGACGGCCGGTACCCCACCGGCGCCCACGAGTGGTTCGGGTTGAGGCCGTTGGCACCGTCGTACCGGTCACGCACCGGCACCAGGTACGGCTGGTCGGGGCTTCCCCAGGACGCCGACAGGGATGAGGTCTGCCCGCCGGAGCTGGACGAGAAGAACGTCGTCGCAACGCTTCCCCCGTACTTGACGACCTGGCGCTTGGTTGCCGCGACCGCCGCGTCCGAGGCCGCGGCCTGCTGCTCGACCGGGCAGTACATCTGGCTGCGCGTATCCGGGTAGGCGTCGAACTCGCCGCCGCCGGCCGTCGCCGCGGCGTAGGAGCGGGCCGCGACCGCCTGGGTCTGCACGGCCTCGGGCAGCCAGCTCGCGGGCACCTCACAGGGGACGACGCCTCGCAGGTACCGCTCCATCGGCACGATGTCGACCAGGTCGAGCGCTCCGCCGGAAGGCAGGATGCGGAAATCGCCCCACCAGTGGTCGTCGGTGTAGCCGTTCAGCGCACGATCGCGGAGCTGAAGCTGGCCGCTTCCGGGCGTGATGTGCAGCGAGCCCACGATTCCCTTCCAGACATACGCGCCGGCATCGTGGCTGTAGAGGCGGAGCTTGCCCGGCGTCGTGCCGCGGTCGACGCGGTAGAGGCCGGACGACAGCGTCTTGCTGCCCCCGGCTTCGTCACGGCCGGTGGCGGGCGATGGCAGTCCCAGGTGGATCGAGCTGCGGCCGTCGACCAGCAGCACGCGCTCCTTCGTGCCCGTGGGCAGCAGACCGATGGTCGTGCCCGTGTAGTAGTGCAGGAGGATGCGCTCGTGATCCCAGCCGTGCTGCGCGTAGCCGAGCGCCCCGTACTGCGACATGCCGATGCCGTGGCCCCATCCGTGGCCGGTCAGCGTGAACCGCGTCGCCGCCCCGGCCGGACCGGCGGCCGCTCCCAGCACGAGGCAGACGGCCAGCGCCAGTGAAAGACGGCGAATCATTGGGTTCAGCATCGGCACCTGCCTCGTCTCCCTCAACCCGACGGCGGGGGACACGAGTGTTCTAGCACCACTACAGCGCCGGCACCGTGTCACCGATAACCTGCCGAAGCCGATGAACCCGATCGCCATGCTCCCCGCTCCGCTCCGCGCCGCCGTCGAGATCGTGCTCACGCTCGCCATCGCGGCGGGCATCGCCTACCTGGCGCAGGCGTACGTCGTCAAGCCCTACCGCGTCCCCACCGGCAGCATGATCCCGACGCTGAAGCCCGGCGACCGCGTGATCGCCGACCGCATCAGCCTCGACTTCAGCGACCCCAGCCGCGGCGAGATCGTGGTCTTCCACCCCCCGGTCTGCTCGGGGGCGAACAACGTCAGCGGCGCCTGCACGACCCCGAACCTGTCGCTGCGAACGGGGGCGTCGACGGTCACGTTCATCAAGCGCGTGATCGGGCTCCCGGGCGAGACGATCTGGGCCAAGAACAACCACGTGTGGGTGCAGGACCGCGGCGGCCAGCCGGTGCGTCTCAACGAGCCGTACCTCCACGGAGGCGTGACGCCACGGTTCCCGAAGACGGTGATTCCCTCCCGCTGCTACTTCATGATGGGCGACAACCGGCAGTCGTCCGACGACTCGCGCACCTGGGGCTGCGAGCCGCGCGGGGACATCCTGGGCGTCGCCCGCGTGCGATACTGGCCGCTCGGCCGGCTCGGACTGCTCTGAGCGGCGCCGGTGCCGCCGCATCCGCAGCCGGCGCGCCGGTAGACTGACTGCGCAGTCAAACGGGGAGTTCGGTCGTGCGGTTGCGACGTTCGTGCCTGGCGGTGCCGGGCTCATCGCCGAAGATGCTCGCGAAGGCGGCGGTGCTCGCCGCCGACCAGGTGTTCCTCGACCTCGAGGACGCCGTCTCGCCGCTCGAGAAGGTCGACGCCCGGGCCAACGTCGTCGATGCGCTGAACCGCAACGACTACTCGGGCAAGACGCGCGTCGTGCGGATCAACGGCGTGACGACGGAATGGTGCCTGGGCGACCTGCTCGCCGTCGTCGGGGGGGCCGGCCGCAACCTCGACTGCGTGATGGTGCCGAAGGTCGAGGATGCCGGGCAGCTGCACTTCGTCGACCACGTGCTCACGCAGCTCGAGACGGAGCACCGCATCGAGCACCGAATCGGCATCGAGGCCCAGATCGAGAATGGGCGCGGCGCCATGAACATCCGCGAGATCGCACAGGCCACGCCGCGCCTGGAGACCTTCATCTTCGGCCCCGGCGACTACGCGGCGAACATGGGCGTCGGGTCGCTGGTGATCGGGTCGATCGACCCGGACTACCCCGGCGACCAGTGGCACTTCATCCTGTCGCTGATCGTGACCGCCGCCCGCGCCTACGGCGTGCAGGCGATCGACGGCCCCTACACGGACATCAAGAACGTCGATGAGTACCGCCGGCTGTGCATGCGCGCGAAGATGGTCGGCTACGACGGCAAGTGGGTGCTGCACCCGGACCAGGTCGGTATCGCGAACGAGGTGTTCGCCCCCAGCCAGGAGGAGTTCGACCGCGCCCGGCGGCTGCTCGCGGCATACGAGCACGCGACCACCGTCGAGCGGCGCGGGGCCGTCATGCACGAGGGCCAGATGATCGACGAGGCGTCGCGGAAGATCGCCGAGGCCGTCGTGGCGCGGGGCGTCGCGGCCGGCATGACCGCCGAGGGGGTGCCGGCATGAGCGCAGCGCTGGAGGGGCTGGACGAGGAGCAGCGGGAGGTCGTCGCGCTCGTCCGCCAGTTCACCGACGAGCAGATCATCCCGGTTGCGTCGCGCCTCGAGCACGACGACGAGTTCCCCGACGAGATCGTCGCGGGCCTCAAGGAGCTGGGGCTGTTCGGGTTCACGATCCCGGAGGAATACGGCGGGCTGGGCCTCGATCTGACGACGTACGCGCTGTCGGTCAGCGAGCTGGCGCGTGGATGGATGAGCGTCTCCGGCATCATCAACACGCACTTCATCGTTGCGAACATGATCATGCGCGACGGCACGGACGAGCAGAAGCAGCGGTTCCTGCCGCGGATGGCGACCGGCGAGGTCCGGTGCGCCTTCTCGATGACCGAGCCGGAGTGCGGGTCGGACGTGCAGGCGATCCGCACGCGTGCCGTGCGCGACGGCGACGACTACGTCGTCAGCGGCCAGAAGATGTGGGTGACGAACGGTCTGCGGTCGGGCCTCGTTGCGCTGCTGGTCAAGACCGACCCGGACGCGACCCCGGCGCACCGCGGGATGAGCTGCCTGCTGGTCGAAAAGACGCCGGGCGAGCAGCGCGAGGGCGGGCTCACCATCCCGCCGCAGCTCGAGAAGCTGGGTTACAAGGGCGTGGAGACGACGGAGCTGGTGTTCCAGGATCACCGCGTGCCGGCCGCGAACCTGCTCGGCGAGGCGGAGGGTCAGGGGTTCCAGCAGATGATGTCGGGAGTCGAGGTGGGGCGCGTCAACGTCGCCGCCCGCGGCGTCGGCGTCGCGCAGCGGGCGTTCGAGCTCGCGATCCGCTACGCCCAGGAGCGGGAGGCGTTCGGAAAGCCGATCGCAAAGCACCAGGGCATCCAGTTCAAGCTGGCCGAGATGGCGACCAAGATCGAGGCGGCTCGGCTGCTGATGCTGTCCGCGGCACGGAAGAAGGACGCGGGCGAGCGCTCGGACGTCGAGGCCGGCATGGCGAAGCTCTACGCATCGGAGATCTGCCACGAGGTGGTCGAGGACAGCTTCCGCATCCACGGCGGCTACGGCTACTCGAAGGAGTACGAGATCGAGCGGCTCTACCGCGACGCGCCGATGCTCCTGATCGGCGAGGGGACGAGCGAGATCCAGAAGCTGATCGTGGCGCGCGGCCTGCTGGCGAGGCATCCGCTGTGAGCGGCCGCGAGATCGACGCCCGCGAGACCCGGTTTGGCCGATACCTCGAGGACTTCGAGGTCGGCGACGTCTACAAGCACTGGCCGGGCAAGACCATCACCGAGGCCGACGACCACCTGTTCTGCCTGATCACGATGAACCACCACCCGCTGCACATCGATGCCCACTACGCCGAGACCGAGACCCAGTTCGGCCGCAACGTGGTGGTCGGGAACCTCGTCTACTCCCTGGTGCTGGGCATGAGCGTGCCGGATGTGTCGGGGAAGGCGATCGCAAACCTCGAGATCGAGTCGCTCAGGCACGCGAAGCCCACGTTCCACGGCGACACCATCTATGCCCAGACGACAGTGCTCGACAAGGCCGAGTCGAAGAGCAAGCCCGACCGCGGCGTTGTCACAGTGGAAACGATCGGGACGAACCAGCGCGGTGAGGTGGTCTGCGAGTTCCGGCGCAAGGTGCTCGTGCCCCGCCGGCCCGCCTGAGCCGCGAAGCGCGGCCGTCCATCGCGGGGGCTAGACTCGCGGGCCGGCGGACCCCGCCGATCCCACGAACTGGAGCCGACATGTCCGAGCCCGTCGCCGTTCACGCAGACCCCGTCAAGTCGGACTACCGGGGCGGCCAGTACGCCGTCGAGGGCACCCTCGTGCCGCAGGTCGTCTTCCACCTGAACGGCTCGGAGGCCGTGTTCTTCGAGCACCACACGCTGCTCTGGAAGGACGCCGAGACCGAGATCACCCTGAAGAAGCTGCCGGGCGGGCTCAAGCGCAAGATCGCCGGCCTCGACTTCTTCATGACGCGCGCCCACGGACCGGGGCGGATCGCCTTCTCTCACGACTCGCCGGGCAAGGTCGTGACCATGCCCGTCCAGCCGGGGCACGAGCTGCACGTGCGCGAGCACATGTTCCTGGCCGCGACGGACAACCTCGAGTACACGTTCGAGCGGGTGAAGGGTGTGCGCAACATGCTGTTCGGCGGCAGCGGCCTGTTCGTCGACAAGTTCACGAGCAGCGGCGGCGAGGCACTCGTCTGGCTCCACGGATCCGGCGACCTGTTCGAGATCGTGCTTGGCGCTGGAGAGCAGCTCGACGTCGAGGCGGGAGCCTGGCTCTACAAGGATTCGACGGTGCGCATGGAGGCGATCACGATGGGCCTCAAGACCGGCCTGATGGGGGGCGGCGGCAAGCTGACCTGGAACCGTTTCACAGGCCCGGGCCGGCTCTGCCTCCAGACCATGTTCCTGATGCCGATCGCAGCGGCGGAGGGCGCCGGCGGCAACATCGTGCAGGGCGCCGAGGTGGGCGGCGGGCTGGCTGCGGGCGCCAAGATCATGGGCGGCCTTCTGCGCGGCTGACCGACACTATGATCCCGCCCCGGCATGGACGCCATCCGGGTAGACGGGCTGACCAAGCGCTACGGCGATCACGTGGCCGTGGATGGCATCGGCTTTACGGTCGAGCAGGGCGAGGCGTTCGGAATCCTGGGGCCGAACGGTGCCGGGAAGACGACCACGCTGGAGATGATCGAGGGCCTTCGCCGGCCCGACGGAGGCACCGTCGAGGTGCTCGGTGAGGCGGTCTGGCCGGACCCGCGCAGGATCCAGGGCCGCATCGGAGTCCAGCTGCAGTCCACGACGCTGTTTGACCGGCTGACCGCGCGCGAGCTGCTCGAGCTGTTCGCCCGGTTCTACGACCGGCCGGACGGCCCCGAGCGCGCGCGCGAATCCCTGGCGCTGGTCGGGCTGGAGGCGAAGTCGGACGCCTATGCGGAGGACATGTCCGGCGGCCAGCAGCAGCGCCTGGCGATCGCCCTTGCGCTGGTGCACGACCCCGAGGTCGTCTTCCTCGACGAGCCGACCACGGGACTCGACCCGCAGGCCCGGCGCAACCTGTGGGACGTGATCCGCGCGATCAACCAGGACGCGGGCAAGACGGTCGTGCTGACGACGCACTACCTCGAGGAGGCGGAGGAGCTCTGCCACCGCGTGGCGATCATGGACGCCGCCCGCGTGATCGCACTGGACACCCCGGCCGGGCTGGTGGCCCGCCTCGGCGCGGACGTCCGCGTCGCCTACGTGGAGGACGGCGAGGAGCACGTGACGTACGTTCCCGACGCCCAGCCCGCCGTGCTGCAGCTGCTGGACGCCGCACGGCAGTCCGGTTCGCGGATCGAGGGACTCTCCGTTCGCGGGCCGCGCCTCGAGGACGTCTTCCTGCGGTTGACGGGCAGGGCGTTCCGCGAATGAACCTCGGGCGCGTGGCCGCGACCACCGTCGCGCAGCTGAAGATGATGTTCCGGCGGCGGATCGTGCTGTTCTGGTCGCTCGTGTTCCCGATCATCCTCATGGGGCTGCTCGGGCTGCTGTTCGGCCAGTCGGTCGGTGCGGGCACCGTCACGGTGCTCGACCAGGCGCACACCCGCGCGTCGCAGGCGATGCTCGGGGCGCTTCGCCAGACGGACGGCGTCACGGTGAAGACCGACGCCGGCAGCGTCGACGAGGCGAGAGCGCAGGTGCAGAACGGCGACCGCGACGCGCTGCTGGTGTTGTCGGCGCGCGGCGGCGGCGCGACCGCGGCACGGCTCTACTACTCCAACGCGTCGGCCACCCAGGCGGGCATCCTCAAGGGCCTCGTCTCGGGCATCGCCTCGCGGCTCTCGGTCGCCGCGACCGGGCAGCCGCCTGCCGTCGACTACGCGCAGCGGTCGGTCGACTCCTCCGCGCTCGACTACATCGACTTCCTGCTGCCGGGGATTCTCGCCCTTTCGATCATGATCTCGGCCGTGATCGGGCTGTCGACCGTGCTCGTCACATGGCGCAAGCGGGGCGTGCTGCGCCGGCTGAAGCTGACGCCCATGCCGCTGTCGGAGTTCCTGGTATCGCGCGTGGTCGCCTCGCTCGCGCTGGCGCTGCTCCAGGTGGTGGTGCTGATCGCGTTCGGCGCCATCGTGTTCGGCGTGAACATCTCGCCCACTGCCTGGGCGGCGATCCCGATCGCGCTCGCCGGGGCGCTCTGCTTTCTCGTGATGGGATTCACGGTGGGCTCGCTGGTCTCCGAGCCGGAGACGGCGGACGCCGTGACGAACGTGATCACGAACCCGATGATGTTCCTTTCGGGGACGTTCTTCCCCGTCTCGGCCATGCCCGGATTCGTGCAGGCGATCGCGAAGGTGCTGCCCCTGTACTACATGGCGAACGGCCTGCGCGACACGATCGTCCGCAACCGGGGGTTCGGCCATGTGCTGCCCGATCTGGCGATACTGTTGGGCGTGACGGCGGTGCTCGCGCTCGTCTCGCTGAAGACGTTCCGGTGGGAATGAGGAGGCTCGAATGGCGCGCTACGACAACGTGATCGTCGGCGGAGGACTGGCCGGCGGGATGATCGCCCAGGAGTACCGCGAAGCCGGAGGAACGGAGTCCGTGCTGCTGATCGGCCGCGAGCCGCACCCGCCGTATCACCGCCCGCCCCTGACCAAGGAGTCGCTGAGGGGCGAGAAGCCCTACGAGGAGAGCTACATGCGCTCGGAGGCGGCCTGGGGGGAGATGGATGTCGACCTGCGGCTCGAGACCGAGGTGTCGGCCATCCATCCGGAGGCGGCGGAGCTGGAACTCGCCGGCGGCGAGCGGATCGGCTACGGCCGGCTCGCCCTCGCGACCGGTGCAGTCCCGCGCACGCTGCCCGGGACGGTGGCGATCCGGGTGATCGAGGACTCCGCGCGGGTCGCGGAGCTGCTCGCGCGGGGACACGGGCACCTCGGCATCATCGGGGGTGGCTTCATCGGCGTCGAGGCGGCGGCCAGCGCCCGCATGAAGGGCCTCGACGTGACCATGGTCGCGCCCGAGCCCGTGGTCTGGGGGCAGCTCTTCGGCGACGAGGTGGCGCGCCACTTCCAGGGATACCTCGAGCGTCACGGCGTGCGGGTGATCAACGGCGTGCGTGAGCTTCCCGAGGGGGACTATGACCTGATCCTCGCCGCAATCGGCGTGGATCCGTCCATCGAGCTGGCCGCCGGCGCCGGCATTCCGACGAACACCGGCATTCTCACCGACGAGCACCTGGTCGCAGCCCCGAACGTCTGGGCAGCAGGCGACGTGGCCGAGTACCAGAGCGTCGTCCACGGCCGCCGGATCCGGGTCGAGCACTGGGACGTCGCGCTGAACCACGGCAGCTACATCGGGCGCTCGTGGGCCGGCGCGGAGGACGCTCCCTACGCCGTCGTGCCGTACTTCTTCTCGGACATCGCCGACTGGACGTGGATGGAGTACGTCGGCCCGGCGGGACGGGACGACCGCGTGGAGGTGCGCGGCTCCATGGACGACGACGATTTCGTCGCCTACTACAGCAACGCCGATGGCAAGCTGACCGGCTGCCTCGGCGTCAACCGCAGCGACGAGGTGAATGCGGCGAAGGAGCTGATCGCACAGGGCGGAAGCGCCCCGCCCGCCGGCTGAGCGTCAGACCGCGGTGATCGCCGGGGTGGTGGCGTTCAGGTGCGCGGCGATCTCCTCGACGGTGATGACGGGGAGATCGTGCCGCCGGCAGAACGCCTGGAGCTGCACTCCGCGGGTCATCGTGCCGTCGGGATTCATCAGCTCGCAGAGCACGCCCCCGGGCCGCAGACCGGCGAGCCGGGTCAGGTCGATCGCCGCCTCGGTCTGACCCCGGCGCTCCAGCACGCCATTGGGGCGCGCACGAAGCGGGAATACGTGCCCCGGCCGGATCAGGTCGTCCGGGCCGGCCGACGGGTTCACGGCCACCTGGATCGTCCGAGCGCGGTCAGCGGCGGAGATCCCCGTCGTCACCCCGGTGCGGGCCTCGATCGAGACCGTGAAGCCGGTCGCATCGCAGCCCTCGTTGGAGGGCACCATCAGAGGCAGCTCCAGCTCATCGCAGCGCTCGGGCGGAAGTGAAACACAGACCAGGCCCCGCGCCTCGCGAGCCATGAAGGCGATCTTCTCGGCGGTCGCAAACTGCGCCGCCATGCAGAGGTCGCCCTCGTTTTCCCGGTCGGGGTCGTCACACACGACGACCAGCCCACCACGTCGAAGCTGAGCCAGCGCGGCTTCGAGCGAGCCGTTGATGTCGGGAACCGCGCTCACCGGCGACGGACTATACCCCACACCCCTCGGACAGGGATGCGGTTCAGGAACGGCGCGAAGCGGCCGATAGAGAGACCGTGACCGCCTGGCTCCGCCGACTCCGACCCGCCGCCGTGCTCGCCACCGCCCTCGCGCTGGCCGCAGGCTGCGGCAGCGCCTCGTCCGGCTCCACGAGCACCGGCTCGGCGGCCGGCGCGGTGCCCGCGGACGCGCTGTTCTACGCCGATGTCAACCTCGACACCCAGAGCCCGGCCTGGAAGCAGTTCGCCGATGTTGGACGGCGCTTCCCCGGCTGGCAGCAGCTGGTCGACCAGATCGCGAACAGCGTGAGCCACGGCGGATCGTCGACTGCGAACGTGTCGCTCGACATGGCCCCGACCACCACGTTCAAGGGTGACATCGAGCCCTGGCTCGGTGGGTCGGCCGCGATCGCGGTGACATCCGTGGACGCGGCGTCCGAGAGCGTGCACTGGGTCGGCTTCGTGGCCTCGACCGACGACGCAAAGGCGAAGGCGGCCATGCTCAAGAGCGGAAGCACGGACGACGGCAGCTACAGGAGCTACTCGCTCTTCCGCACGCAGGACGGCACGAGCGAGGCCGCTGTCGGCGACGGCGCCGTGCTGCTCGGAGACGAGAAGGGCACGCTGCAGGATTCAATCGACCTGCGCGACGGCGGCGGGGACTCGCTCTCCGCCAACGCCTCGTTCACCGATGCCATGGCGAAGCTGCCGGCCGACAGCCTGCTGCGCGGATGGGCGAACACCGAGAAGCTGTCGCAGCTGGCCGGCTTCGCCGCGCTTGGCTCGAACGGGATGGACAACGGCCAGACCCAGCGCGCCGCCGAAGCGCTCGGCGCCCTCGACTCGCTGAGCTTCGGTGCATGGGCGAGCGACGCTGGGTACCACCTGACCATCCGCACGGTGGTCAAGGACGGCGCCGACCGGTCGCTCTTCTCCGGCCAGGCGAGCCGGTCGCCGCTGATGCCGCTGGTGCCCTCCGACGCATTCGCGTTCCTTGCCATCCACGGGGCGGGCGCGTCGCTGGAGCAGCTCGACGGACGGGCGGGCGGTGCCACCAGCCTGCAGCTTCACCAGTTCGAGCAGATGACCGGCATCTCGTTCACCCACGATCTCGTGCCGCTGCTGTCAGGCGACTCCCTGTTCTACGCCGGCCCCGGCATCCCGCTGCGCGCGGCGCTGGTGCTGAAGCCCGCCGATCCCGACGCGGCCGCGGGAGCGATGCACAAGCTGTTCGCGCTGGTTGCGCGGGAGGCGCCGAGCGCCGCCGTGCACTCGCTAGCCGGCGGCACCGGCGAGTCGATCACGCTGGACAGCGGCTTCACGGTGACCTGGCAACGCACGCCGGGCGGCCTGATCGCGGTCGGAAACGACAACGCTGCCGGCACGGCGCCCGCCTCGCAGCTGCTCTCGTCCGGCGCGTTCACCAGCCTGCTGCACCGGGCGGAAGCCCCGTCCGACGCCGCGGTGCCGTTCTACCTCGACGTGCCGGGCCTGCTTCGGCTGATCCCGATCGACGCCGACCCGAATCTGCGCCACCTGGGCGGCATCGTCGGCTGGAGCACGCACCAGGGCAACGCGTACTCCTCGGACCTGTTCGTCGAAGTTCGCTAGATCGTCGCAGCGCTGCTCGGCCGGTACTCTCCGAACACCCCGCGCAGACATCCGCAGATCTCACCGAGCGTCGCGTCGGCGTCCACCGCGTCCACGATCGGCGGCATCAGGTCGCCGTCCCCGGCGGCCACGGCCGCCAGGCGGGCGAGAGCGGCCTCGACCGCCGAACCGTCCCGGGCGGCGCGCAGCTCCACCAGGCGCTCCCGCTGCGCGGGCTCGAGCCCAGCGGGGACGTCGAAGCGCTCCGGCACGCGGGCCTCGTCGTCCTGGAACGCGTTCACGCCCACGACCACGTCCTCGCCACGTGCGACGCGCTGCTGGGCGAGATAGGCCTGCTCCGCGATCAGCTCCTGGTACATGCCCTGCTCGATCGCGTCCACCGCGCCGCCGCGCTTCTCGATCTCGTCCATCAGCTCCTGGGCCTCCGCCTGCAGCCGGTCGGTCAGCCGCTCGACGTGCCACGACCCGCCCAGCGGGTCGGCGACGCCGGTGATGCCGAACTCGTGCTGGAGCATCTGCTGCGTACGGACGGCCAGCGTCTGCGCGCGCTGGGTCGGGATGGCGATCGCCTCGTCGAAGCACGAGAGCGCCATGGACTGCACGCCTCCGAGTGCGGCGGCCAGCGCCTGCACCGCCGCGCGCACGATGTTGTTCTCGGGCTGCTGCAGCGTCAGAGCCGATCCGGCGGTCTGGGTGTGCGTCCGCAGCATCATCGAGCGCGGATCCCTGGCGCCGAAGCGGTCGCGCATGATCGATGCCCACATGCGGCGAAGCGCCCGGTACTTCGCCACCTCCTCGAAGAAGTCCATGTGCGTGTTGAAGATCCAGGACAGGCGCGGAGCGAAGCGGTCGACCTCAACGCCGCGCTCCAGCACCGCGTCGACGTAGGCGATGGCGTTCGAGAGGGCGAACGCCATCTCCTGTGAGGCCGTGCACCCGGCCTCGCGCATGTGGTAGCCCGACAGCGAGATGGCGTTGAAGCGCGGCGCCTCGCGCGCGCACCAGGCGATCAGGTCGGCGGCCAGCCGCATCGACGGCCGGGGAGGGAAGATGTAGGTGCCGCGGGCGACGTACTCCTTGAGCACGTCGTTCTGCGCCGTCCCGCGGACCTGCGAGGGGTCGCGACCCTGTCGCCGGCAGGCCACGTAGTACATCGCCACCACCACGGCGGCCGGGGCGTTGATGGTCATCGACGTCGAGACCTCGTCCAGCGGGATGCCGTCGAACACATCCTCCACGTCTCGAACGGAGTCGATCGCGACACCGACCCGGCCGACCTCGCCGGCGGCACGCGGGTCGTCCGAGTCCATGCCCATCTGGGTCGGCAGGTCGAAGGCGGTCGAGAGCGCCGCCTGGCCCTGGCCGATCAGGAACCTGAACCGCCGGTTCGTCTCCTCCCCCGTGCCGAAGCCCGCATACTGGCGGATCGACCACGGCCGGCCGCGGTACATGTCGCGGTGGATCCCGCGGGTGTACGGGTAGCCGCCCGGCTCGCCCAGCCGCGCCTCCAGGTCGCCGGGGACGTCCTGCGACGTGGCGAACGGCCGGGGCTCGCTCACTCCCGGCGCCCCTGACCCTCGGAGTCGGCGCCGACCAGCACCACCATCTTCCCGACGTGCTGGTTGTCCTTCATCATCTGGTGCGGCAGCGGGCACTCGTCGAACGGGAACACCTTCGAGAGCACGGGCTGGATCTTTCCCTCGATGATCAGCTGGTTCGCGCGGTTGCACTCATAGGCGTTGGCGAAGTGGCTGCCGATGATGCGCTTCTGCCGCATCCACAGGTAGCGGACGTCGAAGTCGAGGTTGAAGCCCGACGTCGCCCCGCAGATGACGATGGTGCCGAACGGCTTGCAGATGAACACGCTCGTGTAGAACGTGGCGGCACCGACGTGCTCGAACACCACGTCCGGGTCATGGCCGCCGCTGGCCGCGCGCACCGCCTTGCCGAACCGCTTGATCTCGTCGAAGATCCGCTCGCCCGTATCAGGGTCGGACAACGCAAACTCGCGGCGGTCGATGATGGCGGCGGCGCCGAGATCGCGGACGAGGTCGATCTTGTCGTCCGACGAGACGACAGCGATGGCGTTCGCGCCGTACAGCGCGCACAGCTGCACCGCGAAGGTGCCGAGGCCGCCGCCGGCTCCCCACACGAGCACGTTGTCCCCCGCTTCGATGCCCGCCTGGTCGACGAGCATCCGGTAGGCGGTGAAGTACGTCAGCCCGTAGCTGGCCGCGTCCTCCCACGTCAGCTTCGGCGGCTTGGGCAGCAGCTGCTGGGCCTGCACCTTGCAGTACTCGGCGAAGCTCCCCCAGTTCGTCTCGTACGCCCAGATCTTCTGCTCCGTGCACGCCATCGGGTCGAGCCCGTTGCACTCCGGGCACTCGCCGCAGCTCTGGTTGCAGTGGATGACCACCTCGTCGCCCGCCTTCCAGCGCGTCACGCCGAGCCCGACCCGCTCGACGATGCCGGAGGCGTCCGACCCGGCGATGTGGAAGTCGTAGCCGGTGTAGCGGAAGATCGAGACGGGGAGTCCCAGCGATGCCCAGACGCCGTTGTAGTTGACGCCCGCCGCCATCACTCTCACCAGCACCTCGCCCGGCCCCGGCTCCGGCACCTCGATGTCCTCGAGCTGCATCGCCACCTCGGGGTCGCCGAGTCGCTCGGGCCTGATCACCCAGGCCCGCATCGTTTCCCCACCCGCCATCGCGAAACTCTACCGGGAGGCCGCGGTCCGCGTCCGGGGAAGCGACGCGCGTGACCGGGCGCGCGCTCGGCGCAGCTCGGCGGCGCCACGCACGGCGAGCTGGCCGCATGCCGCATCGATGTCCTGACCGTGGGAGCGGCGGTAGCTTGCCGAGATGCCGCGGCGGTGGAGCACCGAAGCGAAGGCCGCAACCCTTTCCTGCGGCGATGCGCGGTAGTCCGAATCCGTGGGGTTGTACGCGATCAGGTTGACGTGGAAGCCGTCGCTGCCGAGCAGCGCCGCGAGCTCGAGCGCAAGCTCGTCGGTGTCGTTGACGCCGTCCAGCATCAGGTACTCGACGAAGATCCGGCGACGGGTCGCCGTGCGGTAGTCGCGGCACGCGGCGATCAGCCGGCGCAGCGGGTAGCGCTTCGTGACCGGCATCAGCTCCGTGCGCAACGTGTCGTTGGGGGCATGGAGCGACAGCGCGAGCTTCACCTGCATCGGCTCACGCGCCAGGCGCTCGATGCCGGGCACCCATCCGGCCGTCGAGATCGCCATCTGGCGCGCACCCAGCCCAAAGCCGGCGGGGTCGTTGAGCAGCCGGCACGCGCCGAGCACCGCGTCGTAGTTGAGGAACGGCTCGCCCATTCCCATCATCACCAGGTTGCCGACGCGCTCGCCCCGCTCCCGCAGCATCGACGCGAGCACGAGCACCTGCTCAGCGATCTCGCCGGTGGACAGGTTGCGGCCGAGGCCCATCCTGCCGGTAGCGCAAAAGGTGCAGGCGAGCGGGCAGCCGGACTGGGACGACACGCAGACGGTGCGCCGGTTGCGATGGCGCATCGCCACGGCCTCGACCGGGAAGCCGTCAGCGGTGGTGAAGCGCACCTTGAACGTGCCGTCCCGCGACAGCTGCGTCTCGGCCGGCTCGAGCTCGCGCAGGGGCGCCTCGCCGGCCAGCCGGCGGCGCAGGTCGAGCGGCAGCGACGAGACGTCGTCCCAGCTCGCCGCCAGCCCCCGTGTCGCGGCCTCGTACGCCTGCCGCGCGCGGTAGCGCGGCTGGCCCCACTCCTCGAGGAGCGCGTTGACCCGTTCCAGATCCATGGGTGGTAGTGTGACCGAAAACCATTGACCGGAGGTAACACGGTGCCCGGGAAGCTTCGTACAGACCAGATCGCCGACGCGATCACGCCGATCGCAACGAGGGTCGCGCGAGACCCGGAGCTCCGCGAGCACGCGAAGGCGGTGCTCGACTCCGCGAAGGCGGTGCTCGACAAGGTGCAGGCGGACGGCGCCCGCTCGGCGGCGTCGGACAAGAAGGTGCAGGACGAGGTCGTCAAGGCCGCGAAGGAGCTCCGCCGCGGCGCGACCAAGCTGTCCGCCCAGAAGCGGCCGGCCAAGAAGCGGCGTGTCGCGAAGGTCGCCGCCGCCGGTGCCGTTGCCGTGGGCGCTGCCGTTGTCGCGAAGCGCGCGATGTCGAAGGACGAGGACGAGTTCGAGTACACCCCGTGACCGACGAGTCGATCGACGTCCTGCTGAGCGAGGGCAGGACGTTCCCGCCGCCGGAAGCGTTCCGGCAGCGGGCGTTGGTCAAGGACGACTCGCTCCACCGGGCTGCCGAGGACGACCTGAACGCGTTCTGGCTCGAGCAGACGCGTGAGCTGGTCGGGTGGATGGAGCCCCCGTCAGTTGGGCTGGAGTGGGATCCGCCGCACTGCACCTGGTTTCGCGACGGGCGCCTGAACGCGTCGCACTCGTGCCTCGACCGGCATGTCGCGGCCGGGAAGGGCGACCAGTTCGCCTACCACTTCGTTCCGGAGGATCCCGCCGAGGAGCCGCGGGCGATCACCTACCGGGAGCTGCTGACGCACGTCTCCTACGCAGCCAACGCGCTGCGGGCGCTCGGGATCCGCAGGGGCGACGTGGTCGGGATCTACATGGGGATGGTGCCGGAGCTGCCCGTCGCGATGCTGGCGTGCGCCAGGATCGGGGCCGCACACGTCGTCGTGTTCGGCGGCTTCTCGGCGTCGTCGCTGGGCGAGCGGCTCGAGAGCACGGGAGCGAAGCTCGTGGTCACGCAGGACGAGGCGTGGCGAAAGGGGTCCGCGATTCCGCTGAAGGCGATCGCCGACGACGCGGTGCAGCTGGCGCCGACCGTCGAGCGGATGCTCGTGCTGCAGCGGACGGGCGCGGACGTCGCCATGCAGGAGGGCCGGGACGTGTGGTGGCACGACATCGTCCCGAAGCAGGCGCCCGAGTGCGAGCCCGAGCCGGTGGAGGCCGAGCACGTGCTCTTCTGCCTGCACACCTCGGGGACGACGGCGAAGCCGAAGGCCGCCGTGCACACGACCGGCGGGTATCTCACGTATGCCGCGGCCACGCACCGCTGGGTGTTCGACATCCAGGAGGGCGACGTATGGTGGTGTGCGGCCGACGTGGGATGGGTGACGGGCCACAGCTACATCGTCTACGGGCCGCTGAACAACGGCGCCACGAGCGTGCTGTACGAGGGCG
This sequence comes from Gaiellales bacterium, assembly GCA_036403155.1. GTDB lineage: Bacteria > Actinomycetota > Thermoleophilia > Gaiellales > JAICJC01 > JAICYJ01. The sequence goes on from DASWRM010000007.1 coordinate 26,405, forward strand.
ATCCGATGTACCCGACGCCCGCCCGGCACTGGGAGATCATCGAGCGCTACGGCGTCACGCAGTACTACACCGCCCCGACGCTGATCCGGGCATTCATCAAGGCGGGCAGCGAGCACCCCGAGGCGCACGACCTGTCCAGCCTGCGGCTGCTGGGGACGGTCGGTGAGCCGATCAACCCGGAGGCGTGGGTGTGGTACTGGAAGGAGATCGGCGGCGGGCGGTGCCCGGTGGTCGACACGTGGTGGCAGACGGAGACGGGCGGCATCATGATCGCCCCGTTGCCCGGCGCGACGACGCTGAAGCCGGGGTCGGCGACCACGCCGCTGCCGGGGATCCGCGCCGAGGTCGTCGACGACAGCGGTCAGCCGGTGCCGGAGGGCCGCGGCGGCTACCTCGTGCTGCGGCAGCCGTGGCCGGGGATGTTCCGGACGCTGTACGGAGACGACGCGCGGTACGTCGACAACTACTTCAGCCGGTTCGGCCCCGAGACGTACTTCGCAGGGGACGGCGCGCGTGTCGACGACGAGGGGTGCTTCTGGCTCATGGGCCGGATCGACGATGTCATGAACGTGTCGGGGCACCGGCTGTCGACGACCGAGCTGGAGTCGGCCCTGGTGGAGCACCCGGCGGTGGCGGAGGCGGCTGCGACGGCGGCCCCGGACGCTTTGACGGGGCAGACACCCCTGTGCTTCGCACTGCTGCGGTCGGGCTACGAGCCGAGCGAGGAGCTGGCGTCCGAGCTGCGCGAGTGGATCGGTCAGAAGATCGGAAAGATCGCGCGGCCGAAGGCGGTGATCCTCGTCAGCGACCTGCCGAAGACGCGGTCGGGCAAGATCATGCGCCGCCTGCTGCGCGACATCGCGGAGGGGCACCAGCTGGGCGACACCACGACGCTGCGCGACCCGGCCGTGGTCGACGAGATCAAGCAGAAGGCCGACGAGGTGCTCGCAGCCGGACGGTGACGATCCTCGCGGACGGTGGAAGCACAGGCCCTGGGCTGACCTGAGCCGGCTGAACGAACGGCAGGTTCGCCGCCCCCAAGCGTCACGGCGCCCGTCACCGCTCGCGCCATTTATTGGAGACCACGTCGATCCGGCTGGGTTGCGCGCCATCGTTGCGCTTCCGTGACGGGCCGGCCGCGCGGCGCTCAGGCGACGGGCTCGGGTGGCTCGACGATCTCCGCCGGCGGCTTCTCTCGCAGCACCCCCACCGCCATCTGCACGGCCACGGCAAGCAGCAGCACCGCGAAGGCGCGCTGGAGCGTCGTGTTCGAGAGCGAGGTCGCGACCACCTCGCCCAGCTTCGCGGTGGGCACCGACGCGATCCCGACGATCACCGAGTCGCGCCAGCGCACGGTCCCGTAGCTGGTCTGCCGCCACGCCCCCATCAGGATCACGGGCACCATCGCGACCAGGGACGTCGCCACCGCGACGTGCGCGTCCTTTCCGAGGAAGATCAGCGTCGGAACGAAGATCAGCCCACCCCCCACGCCGAACAGCGCCGACAGCGTCCCGGCCAGCAGCCCGAGCACCGCCGCGATCAGATCGTGGCTCACAGCGCCAACCTGACCGCCACCGCGGCGAGGAACACGGCGAAGAGCAGCACGACCCGCCGCGTGTCGATCCGCTGGTGCACCGCCGCGCCGACGTACGCCCCGGCAACCGCCGGCACGCCGATCAGCGCGCCATCTCTCCAGGCGACGTTGCCAGCCGAGGCATGGGACGCGCCCGCGGCGATCGCCGTGAACAGGATTGCCGCCAGTGACGTCGCCATCGCGGTCTTCGGCGGGTACCCGCGAAACGCGATCAGCATCGGGACGATGAGGATGCCGCCGCCGACGCCGAACAGTCCCGAGAAGAGCCCCGCGGCAAGGCCGATCGCCACCAGCACGGGAACTCGGGCGTCCACGCGGGTAGTGTAGGGCGATGGCCCGACCACTGGCCGACGTGGTTGCCCCCCTCGTCGCCGACCCCCGCCACGGCGCGGTCGTCTGCGACATCGACGGCACGCTCGCGCCGATCGCGCCGACGCCAGAACAGGCAACGGTCCTGCCGGCCGCCCTCGCCCAGCTGGAGCGCTTGGCGGGGCGCTACGCGCTGGTCGCCTGCGTGACCGGTCGCCCCGCGGCCCAGGCCCGGCGCATGATCCCCATCGAGCGCGTCGCAATCTCGGGCAACCACGGTCTGGAGGTGATGCAGGGCGACACCGTCACCGTCGTCCCCCCTGCCGCGCGCTACACGGAGGCGATCCACCAGGCGCTGCTGCTCGTGGAGAACGACGGCCTGCTCCCCGAGTACGGCGCGCGGGTGGAGGACAAGGGCATCACCTTCACGGTTCACTACCGCACCTCGCCCCGGCCCGACCACGCGCTGCGCTACCTCGAGACGCAGATCATTCCCAAGCTCGACCGCGCCGGGCTGGCATGGAGCTTCGGACGCATGGTGCTCGAGGTGCGGCCGCCGGTCGCCGTGGACAAGGGGTCTGCGATCAAGCGGCTGCGAGGGCGGCGGCGGATCGGCCAGCTGCTCTACGTCGGCGACGACCGCACCGACCTCGACGCCTTCCGCGAGGCGACGATCCGGATCGCCGTGCGCTCCCACGAGGGCCCCAGGCGCCTGCTCGCGGAGGCAGACGCAGTCGTCGAGGGCCCCGAGGCCGTCGTCGACATGCTGTCATCCCTCTGACCCACGACGGCGCTGCGCATCCGGGCCGCTCTAGGGCTTGAGCAGCTGCTTCAGCTCGGGCCACTCGCGCGTGTTCACCACGTCATCCGCCGTCGCCCAACCACGCCGCGCGTTCATGATGCCGAACCGCATGTAGTCGAGCGCCGCGCGGGTGTGCGCGTCGGTGTCGACGGCCAGCTTGACGCCCGCGTCCACGGCGAGCCGGACGTTGGCGTCGCGGAGGTCGAGGCGGTTCGGCTGACCGCTCACCTCGAGCACGGTGCCGGTCTCGAGCGCCTTCTCGATGACGGCCTCCATGTGCAGCGGATACGCCTCGCGGCGCCCGAGCATCCGGCCCGTCGGGTGGCCGATGATGTCGACGTGCGGGTTTTCCATGGCGGCGCACAGCCGCCTGGTCTGGTCGTCGGCATTCAGGCGGTGTGAGGCGTGCAGGCTGGCCACCACAACGTCCAGCTCGGCCATCAGCTCGTCGGAGTAGTCCAGCGACCCGTCTCTGAGGATGTCGACCTCGGCGCCGACCAGCAGGGTGAAGCCGTCCAGGCGCTCGGCGAGCGCCCGGACACGCTCGATCTGCCGGCGCAGCCGTCCCGCATCGAGGCCCATCCCGAACCCGACGGCCGGAGAGTGGTCGGTGATGTTCAGGTAGGCGTATCCCTTTGCGATCGCCGCCTCGACGAGCTGCTCGAGCGTCAGCTTGCCGTCGCTCCAGTCGGTGTGGCTGTGCAGGTCGCCGCGGATCTCCTCGAGCGTCACCAGCTGCGGCAACGCCTGCGCACGCGCCGCCTCGATCTCGCCCCGGTTCTCGCGAAGCTCCGGTGGAATCCACGCCATCCCCAGACGGCGGTACACCTCCACCTCGTCCCGGCACCGGATCACCTCGCCCGTCTCGACCGTCTCGATCCCGTACTCGCTCACCTTCAGACCGGCCTTCACGGCGGCCTCGCGGATGGCGACGTTGTGCTCCTTCGAGCCGGTCAGGTGCTGGAGCAGGTTGCCGAAGACGGCCGGCTCGACCATCCGCACATCGACGCGCGTGCCGTCGTGGGCGACGCACGTCACCTTCGTGTCTCCGCGCGACTCGACCGCCGCCACCCAGTCGGCCTCGGCGATCGCTTCCGCCACCGTCGCCGGGTCGGTGGTCGCGACGACGATGTCGATGTCCTTCGCCGTCTCGGTGAACCGCCGCAGGCTGCCGGCGATGTCGCAGTCCTGGACCCCCGGCAGGCCCGTGAGCTCGGCGACGATCCGCTCCGCAAACGGCCGCAGGCGGCCGGAGGAGACCCGGTCGCGCTTCCGGGTGCGCGCCACCTGCAGTCCCTCGATGATCGCCAGCTCCGTTTTCTCCCCCAGCCCGGACAGCTCCCTGATCCGGCCGTCGCGCGCGGCCTGCAGCACATCCTCCACGCTGCTCAGTGACAGCTCGGAGAACACCCGGCGTGCGGTCTTCGGCCCGACTCCGGGGATCCGCATCACAGGGACGGCTCCGGGGGGCGTCGCTGCGACGAGCTTCTCCAGCGCCGCGATGCGGCCGCTCGCGATCAGCTCGGCCACCTTGTCCGAGATCGTGTCGCCGACGCCGGAGAGCTCCGTCAGCCGGCCCTGCTGCGACAGGCGGACGACAGACTCCGGCGTCTCCCGCAGCGTCTTTGCGGCACGGCGGTATGCGAGCACGCGATAGGCGACGGCACCCTCCAGCTCGAGCAGGTCCGCAAGCAGCTCGAACCGCTCGGCGATGCCGTCGTTGGTGAGCGGCGCACTCATTGGGGGCAATGATACGGTCAGCCCATGGACGCCGACCGCTACCTGATCGTCCTCCCGACGTACGATGAGCGCGACAACCTGCCGCGCATGGTCGCGTCCATCGACGCAATCCGCGACCAGCTGCCGATGCCCGGCGACGTGCTCGTGGTCGACGATGGGTCGCCGGACGGGACCGGGGACGTGGCGGACGAGCTCGCCGCCCACCACGAGTGGCTCTCGGTGCTGCACCGCACCGAGAAGCGCGGGCTCGGCAGAGCCTACCTGGCCGGCTTCGCATGGGCGCTCGAGCGGCCGTACACGCACGTCATCGAGATGGACTGCGATCTGTCGCATCCCGTCGACGCTCTGCCGGCGATCCTGGCGGCGTCGGCCGACGCCGACCTCGTCCTGGGGTCGCGCTACACCGCGGGCGGAGGCGTCGAGGGATGGCCGGTCTCGCGCAAGCTGATCTCGCGCGGCGGCTGCGCGTACGCCAGGCTGGTGCTGGGCGTCGACATCCGCGACCTGACCGGCGGGTTCAAGTGCTTTCGCAGGTGGGTGCTCGAGTCGCTCGACCTCCGCGACGTGCGAGCCGGCGGATACGCGTTCCAGATCGAGCTGACCTACCGGACGCTGCGGATGGGCGGGCGAGTCGTCGAAGTTCCGATCACGTTCGTCGACCGCGCCCACGGGGAATCGAAGATGAGCCGGGCGATCGTCCTCGAGGCGGTGCGCCAGGTGCCGGCGCTGCGGATCCGGGCGGTGCGCGGCAGGCTGATCGAGGGGAGCGGGGGGCGACCCCTACCAGTCGCTGATACCCTGACCGGAAGCGACGCCTGAACCCACATGCGCGAGGAGTCAACCGTGAGCGACACCATCATGGAAGTCAACGACGGCACGTTCGCCAGCGAGGTCGAGGGCGCCGAACAGCCCGTCATCGTCGACTTCTGGGCACCGTGGTGCACCCCCTGCCGCGTGATGGATCCGATCCTCGACGAGCTGGCGGAGCAGCACTCCGGGCGCATCAAGTTCACGAAGGTCAACGTGGACGAGAACCAGGGCATCGCCGACCGCTACCAGGTGCTCTCGATCCCGACGCTGATGGTGTTCGAGGGCGGCGAGGTGCAGAAGAAGCTGATCGGCGCCGTGCCGCGGCGACGGCTCGAGGACGAGCTCAGCAGCTGGCTCGCGCCGGCATAGTCAGGCGCGCAGGACGGCGACCGCGGCGACGCCCGCCGCAATCGCGCAGGCTCCCGCCAGCTGCATGCGCGTGAGCCGTTCGCGGTAGACGAGGAACGACAGCACCGCGGCCACGGCGGCGAACTGCGACGAGAGAACGGCCGGCACCGCCACGCCGTCACGGGCGCCGATGATGTAGGCCGCGAACCCGACCACCTCGGCAACGCCGGAGAATACGACGAGCAGCAGTGCCGGCCCCGGGCGCACGAGCCTTCGTGAGACGGCCAGCGGCACGGCAACGCCGGCAACGCCGATGGCGCGGGCGACGAGGATCGTCCACATCGGGCCGACCGCCTCCCCGGCCCGGGAGCTCGCGACAAGGCCCACACCGAAGACCGTCGCGGCGGCCAGAGCCAGCAGCGCGGGCCGCAGGTGCAGATCCTGGAGCCGCGCCTGGTATGTCACGACCACCACGCCGGCCGCGACCACCGCGAGCGCGACCGCCACGCCCGGCGAGAGCCGCTCGCCGAGGAACGCAACCGAGAACACCGCCGCGAGCGCTCCCTCCGTGGACGAGATAGGGGCGACGACGCCGACCTTTCCGACGCGGAGCGCCGCGTAGACCAGCGACAGACCGCCCACGGAGGTCACACCCCCGAGGAGCGCCCAGAGCGCGCCCCGCGGCCCCGTGTCCGGAAGGCCCTCGGCGACGGGCGCGGCAACCGCCATGACGGCGAGACCGGTGACCATGACGTACGCGAGCACCTGCTGGGAGCCGATCATCCGCGTCGACCGGGAGGCGACCACCGTCGACCCGCCCCACATGAGAGCGGCGAGGACGCCGCCCAGCACCGCGGTCACCGGAAATGATCCCAGCCGGCGAGCCGTGCCGGGTGTCCGTCACCGTCGACGAGCACGACCTCATCACCGCCGGTCAGCTCGCCCACGCGCGTTAGCCACTCGGGCAACGGGTGGGACTCCGGCACGGCGACGAGCAGCTCATAGTCCTCTCCCCCTGCTGCGGCCTGCTCGATCGTCGCGCCGGCCGCCCGCGGGAGCAGCTCGAGCTCGACGCGAGCGCCGCATCCCGACGCACGGGCGAGCCGGCCGGCGTCCGCTGCGATCCCGTCCGAGAGGTCGATCATGGCGTGCGCGAAGGCGGCCAGCGTCCGACCCTCGGCGAGGCGGGGCGTCACCGCCGCGGTGTACCCGGATGCGGCCTGCCCGCCGAGCCGGCCGGTCACCGCGAGCACGTCGCCGGGCCGGCCGCCGGACCGCAGCACCGGGCGGTCGGCGCGGCCGACCGCCGTGACGGTGAGCGTCAGCCGCTCGCATGCGGAGAGGTCGCCGCCCACGAGCGGCACACCGTGCGACGCAACGCCGGCGGCCAGCTGCTGGGCATCCGCATATCCCGCCGGCAGGCCGAAGGCCGCCAGCAGGCAGACGGGCACCGCACCCATCGCCGCGACGTCCGAGAGGTTGACGGCAGCGGCCCGCGCCCCGATCTCGCGGGCCGTCGAGCGCGAGCGCTCGAAGTGCACGCCCTCCACCAGCATGTCGCAGCAGATCACCGTGCCGTCGGCGAGCACGGCCGCGTCGTCGCCGATCCCGGTCGCGATCTCGTCGCCGGATCCGGCAACGCCGGCGATCAGCTCGAGCAGCTGCTGCTCTGATAGCATCCGGCGCAATGTACCGGCTGCCCTTCACGAGCTTCGCCTTTACCACCCGCACGGGAGGCTTGTGAGCGCGCCGGAACATCCGCGAGCGTTCTGGCCTCCCACCGGGAGGCCTTTTTTATGACCCTTCCCGTCGCCCATTTCGGCGAGGAGGGCGCGTACGCCGCCGAGGCGGCCGGGCGGATGTATCCGGACGCCGATCTGGTCGCGTGCCATTCCGTCCCCGACGTCGTGCGCGCGGTGACGCGCGGTGACGCGGTCTGCGGCGTGCTGCCGATCGAGAACTCGCTGGCCGGAGTCGTCCCCGAGACGTACGACGTGCTCGCGCATGCACCCCTTTCGATCGTCGACGAGACGGTGCTCGCCGTGCCGCACGTCCTGGTCGGCCTGGCCGGCACCAACATCGACGCGCTCGCGCGGATCCACTCGCATCCGATGGCGCTCACCCAGTGCAGGCGGTTCCTCTCCTCACTCCCCGACACGCTGCCGGAGGTCGCCCCGAGCACGGCCGGCGCGGCGCGGCGGGTCGCGGAGTCCGGCGATCTTCGCCAGGCGGCCATCTCGTCGCGCTGGGCGGCCGAGCGCTACGGCTTGACGGTGCTGCTGAACGACGTGTCGGACCACGCCCAGAACTACACGCGCTTCGTCGCGGTCGCCGCGCACACGCGGATCGATCGCAAGGAGGGCGAGCCCTGGCGCTGCGCCATCCGGTTCGTCACGCACCACCATCCCGGCGCGCTGCATGACGCGATCGAGCCGCTCCGGCGCTTCGGCGTCAACATGACGTCGCTCCAGTCGCGTCCGATCCCGGGCCGGCCCTGGGACTACCAGTTCTACGCCGACCTCGAGGGCCACCCGCTCGACCGGCCGGTGGGCGAGGCGCTCCGCGAGATGGCCGGCACGGTCGCGGAGCTGGCGCATCTCGGCTGCTACCCCGCGCATCCGCGGCCATGACCGCGGCCGTCATGGCGCCGTGGGAGCCAGTGCTCGCGTTCGGCACGGCGCCCGACGGCACCCAGCTCGTCCACCGGTCGCGCACGCCGGCGCGCGCGGCCGAGTACGCGCCCGTGCCCGACGGCCTCGAACCGGAGCTCGCCCGTGCGCTGGAGGCTGCCGGGATCGACCGGCTCTACAGCCACCAGGCCGACGTGTGGGAGGCGGCCCGAAACGGCGACGCCATGGTCGTCACGGGCACCGCCAGCGGCAAGTCGCTGGCGTTCAACCTGCCGGTGCTGGACGCCGTCGCCCGCGACACGTCGGCACGCGCGCTCTACCTCTACCCGACCAAGGCGCTCGCGCAGGACCAGGCGCGCGCCCTGGCCGCGCTGCACGCACCCGGGGCACGGGTCGCGATCTACGACGGCGACACGCCCTCCGGGGAGCGACGACAGGTTCGGCGCTGGGCCAACCTCGTGCTGACGAATCCCGACATGCTCCACGTCGGCATCCTGCCGGCGCACTCCGCATGGGCCGATGTGATGGCGAACCTGCGCTTCGTCGTCGTGGACGAGGCGCATGCCTACCGGGGCGTCTTCGGCTCCCACGTGGCCAACGTTCTGGCACGCCTGCGGCGGATCGCCGCGGCGTACGGCGCCGACCCGCGATTCCTGCTGGCCTCGGCCACGATCGCCAATCCCGCCGCGGCCGGCCGGACGCTCGCCGGCCGCGAGCCGGCGGTGATCGACCGGGACGGCTCGCCGGCGGCCGAGCGCGACATCTGCGTGTGGAACCCGCCGCTGCTGGACGTCGACCTCGGCGTCCGCGCCAGCACGCTCGGGGAGGCGGCAACGCTGATGGCGGGGCTGGTCGCCCGCGGCCAGCGAACGATCGTGTTCGCCAAATCGCGCCGTGCCTGCGAGCTGGTGCACCGGTACGCCCGCGAGGGGCTGCGCCTGAACGCCCCCGAGCTGGCGGCGAGGATCGCACCGTACCGGGCGGGCTACACGCCCGAGCAGCGGCGCCGCATCGAGCAGCGGCTGACGAGCGGTGACCTGCTCGGCGTGGTGGCGACCAGCGCGCTCGAGCTGGGCGTCGACATCGGGCTGCTCGACTGCGCGATCAGCGTCGGCTTCCCCGGCGCGATGGCCTCGCTGCGCCAGCAGTGGGGCCGCGCCGGGCGCCGCGGCCTGGGCCTCGGCGTGCTCATCGCGGGCGAGGACCAGCTCGACCAGTACCTGGCCCAGCACCCCGACGAGCTGGTCGCGCGGCCGGCCGAGGCCGCGGTCTCGAACCCCGCGAACCCGGCGGTGCTCGAGGGTCATCTGCGCTGTGCCGCCGCCGAGCTGCCCCTGACGCCGGCAGACGCCGAGCGGTTCGGGGACGACGGCATGGCGCTGGCGGAACGGATGCCCGACCTGGTGCGGACGCCCGCGGGGCTCGCCTACCGGGGCGCTGACCATCCAGCCGCGCGCATCTCGCTGCGATCGTCTTCGCCCGATTCGGTCGCGGTGGTCGAGAGGGAGACAGGGACGCTGCTCGGGACGGTCGACGGCGCGCGGGCCGACTCGACGGTGCACGAGGGGGCGGTCTACCTGCACCTCGGGGAGCAGTACCTCGTCACGTCGCTCGACCACGGCGCCGGCGTCGCGCTGGTCACGCCCTTCGACGCCGACTACTACACGCAGACCAAGCGCCTGTCCTCGACCCGGATCGTGGCGCCCCGCGAGCATCGGCACGTGCCCGGCGCCGATGTCTGGTTCGGGGACATCGAGGCGACCGAGCAGGTGATCGCCTACCAGCGCAAGCGCGTCGCCGACCACAAGCCGATCGATCTGGTTGCCCTCGACATGCCGGAGCGGAGCTTCACCACGGAGGCCGTGTGGTTCGTGCCGGAGCGCCCGCCGGAGGGGCCGGCGCTGCTCGGCTCCCTGCACGCCGCGGAGCACTCGATGATCGGCCTGCTCCCGCTGCTCGCCATCGCGGACCGCGGCGACATCGGCGGGCTGTCGATCGACCTGCATCCGCAGACCGGCCGGCCCACCGTCTTCGTCTACGACGGCCACCCTGGCGGGGCCGGCATCGCCGAGCAGGGCTACCGGCGTTTCGAGCAGTGGGTATCGCGCACCGCGCACCTGCTGCACGAGTGCCCGTGCGACAAGGGCTGTCCGTCGTGCGTCCAGTCGCCGAAGTGCGGCAACCTGAACGAGCCGCTCGACAAGGCAGGCGCCCGGGCGCTGCTGGCCGGCATCGGCGTGCTAGAGTAGCCGCCCCGCGGGCGGTCAAGGGAAACCGGTGCAAATCCGGTGCGGTCCCGCCGCTGTGAGGGCGTCCGTCGCGCGTGCCGATGGCAGCCACTGGCCGAAGGGCCGGGAAGGCCAGCACGACGGCCCGGAAGATCCGGGAGACGCGCCCGAGCCAGAAGACCTGTCCTCCCGCAGACGCATGTCGAGCCTCTCGAGGAAGGAGGACGCGTTGGCACACAATCGCCCACGCCGCATCATCGCCACCCTGGTGGCGCTTCTCGCCCTTGCCGGTCTGTCCGCGCCGGCCGCGCTGGCCACGAGCGTGCGGGTCGAGGGACCTGCCGGCACCGTGTTCCAGGGACGCGCGAAACCGTTCGTCGGAACGCTGAAGGGCCACACCACGAGGCACAGGACGGCGCTCGGCGCGCTGGTGACGGCCGCGCGGCGCGAGTCGTTCTCGCTCGGCCTGAAATGGTCGGACTCGTTCGGAGGAGCCTGGAACGGCTTCTATCTCGCGTCCGTCGCGGGCATCAGCCCGCCGACGACCGCATACTGGGCGGTCAAGGTGAACCAGAAGCTGACGTCGGCCGGCATCGGGGCGACCACCGTTCGCAAGCGCGACAAGGTGCTCGTCTACTACACGACCTACGACCCGGACACCTTCGCCACCCAGCCGACGCTCGGGCTGCACGTCAGTGACCGCAGCCCCGACGCGGGCTCCACGGTGACGGTCGTCGTGCGAGCGTACGACGACGCCGGCACGGCCACACGCGCCGCGAACGCCTGGATCTGGATCAACGGGGTGGGGACGCAGACCGACGCGCACGGCAAGGCAGCCGTGCGGCTGGCAGCCGGCCGCTACCGCGTCCGCGCCACCAGCCCCGGCGACATACGCTCGCCGTCGCTGTGGGTGCGCGCCTCCTAGCGGCGCTGCTGTGCGCGGCGATCGCCGCCGGCTGCGGCCAGGGCGCTTCGGCGGTCCCGGCCGGGCCGGCGGCGGTCTCCGTCACGATCACGCGGGACTTCGGAGCGGCCACGCTGGGCCGGCACCGCGCTGCGCCCGGGCAGTCGGCGATGGACGCGCTCCGGCGGGTCAGCGACGTGGGCACCCGGTACGGCGGACGGTTCGTCCAGACGATCGACGGGCTCTCCGGCGACCGCTCCGGCCGTCAGGACTGGCTCTACTTCATCAACGGCATCGCCCCGGACGTGGGAGCGACGGAGATGACGCTGCACCCGGGTGACGCGGAGTGGTGGGACCGGCGCGCGTGGGGCGCGCTGGTGCAGACGCCCGTGGCCATCGGCCAGTGGCCCGAGCCGTTCATCCACGGCTACGGCGGGCGGCGGCACGCCGTCGCGGTGACCGGCCTTCGGTGCTCCTCTGCCCTCGCGTCGTCTCTGCGCGCGGCAGGGGCGCGCGTCGGGAGCGGCCCTGCCGCCTACCGCATCGAGGTGAAGACCTTCGCGGAGCTTGGCGACGAGCTCGCGGACTGGCGCGGCAAGGGGCTCACCGTCTGGCCCGCCGGAGGACGCGTGATGGTCTACCACGCCCGCGGCGGACCGCGGCTCGACAGCGCCGCGCACGCGCTGATAACGGGGTACCAGCCACCGGGGGCTCCCGGCGACGCGGTGGTGGTGGTGGTGGCCGGCGACACCGAGGACGCGGCCTGCGCAGCGGCGACGCATCTCGCGGACGACCCGGGGCTGGTCGGCGGCGCCTACGCGGTTGCGCTCGACGCGCGCGGCGCCGTGGTCGCTGCGGGGGGTCGCGGATGAGGCCCTTGCCACTCGTGCTGCTGTGTGGAGCGCTCGTCGTCGCGTCCGTGACGCTCGACAACCCGCTCTCGATCGCCGCCTGCGCGGCCGTGTCGACGGCATTGCTGCTCGCATCGCCGCCGCCACGCGGCGCGTACATCTGGTTCGCCGCGGGAAGCGCGCTGCTGGTCTTCGCGGCCAACCCGTTCGTCGGCGTGCAGGGACTGACGCCCCTGTGGACGGGCCCGCACATCCCGGTGCTCGACACGCAGATCACCGAGGAGGAGCTGGCGTTCGGAGCGACCGCCGCTCTCCGGCTGGTCGCGTCGTCCTTCGCGATCGCCGCGTTCGTCCGGCTGGCGGACGGGGACCGGGTGCTGGCCGGCGTGGCGCGGGTCGCACCGCGATCCGCGATGATCGCGGCCCTGGCGAGCCGGCTGCTGCCAACCCTGGAGCGCGACGCAGCCGGCCTGGCCCTCGCGGCCCGGGCGCGGGCGGCGCGCCTCGACCACAGGCGACCGGCGGCGGCGCTGGCGGCGCCGCTGGTCGGGCTGTCGCTCGAGCGGTCGCTCGCCCTGGCCGAGGCGATGGAGGCGCGTGGCTACGGGAGCGGGCCCCGGACCCGGTCGCCGGCCGGCGCAGCGAGTGGCCGGGAGCGCGTCCTGCTGGCGCTGGGCGCGGCGTTCGCCGTGCTGGTGGCCGCCGCCGTCCCGAGCGACGGCTACCGCTACTACGACCTGCTCGCAGATCCATTCACCCCACCGGGCATGGCGACCGCCGCCGGCATCGTGGTGCTGGGGGCGGCCTCGACGGTCGCCGTGCGAGGGGGCACACGGCGGTGAGCGCAGCCATCCGCATGACGGGAGTGCGGTACCGCTACCCGGACGCCGTCAGGCCGGCGCTCGACGGCATCGACCTCGAGGTCGGCCACGGCGAGCTGGTGCTCCTGCTCGGAGAGTCTGGATGCGGGAAGTCGACCCTCCTGCGCGCGGCCCTCGGGCTGGTGCCCCACTTCCACGGCGGCGAGCTGGCGGGCCGCGTCGTGAGTGAGGGCCTGGATACCCGCGACAGCCGGCCGGGGCGGATCGCGCGGCACGTCGGGCTGGTGTTCCAGGATCCCGAATCGCAGCTGGTGATGAGGCAGGCGGTACACGAGGTGGCGTTCGGGCTCGAGAACCTCGGCTGCCCGCCGGAGGAGATCGGCCCCCGGGCCGAGCAGGCGCTCGCCGCGACCGGGGCCACGCACCTCGCCGAGCGGGACACGGCGACGCTCTCGGGTGGCGAGCAGCAGCGGCTGGCGATCGCCGCGGTGCTGGCCATGGGCCAGAGCACGCTGCTGCTGGACGAGCCGACCAGCCAGCTCGACCCGGTCGCGGCCGAGGAGCTGCTCGCCCTGGTGCAGCGACTGAACCGGGACCGAGGGGTGACGGTCGTCGTCGCCGAGCACCGCACCAGCCGGATCTTCGCCGAGGCCGACCGCGTCGTCGTGATGGACGCGGGGCGCGTCACGTTCGACGGAACGCCGCGGCATGCGGCCGAGCACCTGGCGCATGGCGCTTCCTGGCTGCTTCCGCCGGTGACGCAGGCGTTCCTCGCTGCACATCGGCCGGAGCGGCCGCTGACGGTGCGCGACGCGCGGCGGCTTGCCGCTCCGATCGCGGTGCCGGTCGCGTCCATGGGGGCCGCAGGCCCGGCGCTGGTGCAGGTCGACCACGTCGACAAGGCGTTCGGACCAGTGCACGCGCTACGAGACGCGACGGCGGGTATCGCAGCCGGCCGCGTGACCGCGGTGGTGGGGGCCAACGGGGCCGGAAAGACGACCCTGGCGCAGATCGCGGCCGGCCTCGAGCGGCCGGACCGCGGCCGGGTCACGGGCCCGAAGATCCGGGGATACGTCAGCCAGAACCCCGCCCATCACGCCATCCGCGAGACGGCGGCGGACGAGGTCGCCTTCGCGCTCGAGAACCTCGGCGTTGCCGCCGCCGAGCGGACGCGGCGCGTTCGAGAGGAGCTCGAGCGCTTCGGGCTCGGCGACCTGGCCGACCGGCATCCGGCCGACCTCTCGAGCGGAGAGCGGCAGCGGCTGGCGATCGCGTCGGTCACGGTCATGCGGCCGGAGGTGCTGTTCCTGGACGAGCCGACGCGAGGCCTCGACGGGCTGCGCAAGCTCGCCCTGGCGGAGCTGGTGCGGTCACTGGCACGGGAGGGCTGCGGGACGGCAGTCGTCACGCACGACCTCGACTTCGCCGCAGAGGTGGCGGACGACGTCACCACCATGGCCCGCGGAACGGTGCTCGGAGACCGCCGCCCCGCTGGGCAGCTTGCGGCCGGGGGGCTGTTCGCCTGCCAGCTGGGCCTCGCACTCGGATGCAGAACGATCGCGGAGGCGGCATCGCTGCTTCGCGGAGACGCGGAGCCGGCGCGTGTCTAGCATCGTGCTCGTGATCGCCGTCGGCTGCGTGCTGCTCGCGGCATCCGCGGTGGAGACGGGGCCGAACCGCAGCCGGGAGCTGGCGCTGGTGGCCGCGCTGGCGGCCGCGGCGGCCGGTGGCCGGGTGCTGTTCGCGTTCATCCCCAACGTCCAGCCCGTCACGATCATCGTGGCTGTGACCGGTGCGACGCTCGGCGCACGGGCCGGCATCGCCACCGGGGGGGCGGCCGCCCTGGCATCGAATGCCGTGCTGGGACAGGGCCCCTGGACGCCATGGCAGATGATCGGCTGGGGGCTGGTCGGCGCGACGGCGGCGCCGGCCGGGCGCGTGCTCCGCAATCGCTACGCACTGGCGGCATTCGGCATCCTGTGGGGATTCATGTTCGACTGGGTGATGGACGTATGGGCCTGGAGCGCCCTTGGCCCGGGTGCCGATCTCCACTCCTTCATCACGCTGGCCTCCACCGGCCTGCCGTTCGACATCGCCCACGCAACCGGCAACGCCGTCATCGCACTGGTGGCCGGGCCGACCATGATCCGCATGCTCGACCGCTACGCGCGGCGGCTGCACGCAACCTTCACACCACTGGAGACGCCATGATCCGTCGCACCATCGCACTCACCCTCCTGCTCGCCCTGGCGCTTGCCGCAACCGCACAGGCGGTCGGCGGGGCCGGCTATCTCGCGTCCCGGCAGACGCGGTCGGGAGGGTTCTCCGAGCCCCACGGCCAGGCGTCGGTCTCGCTGACCGAGTGGGCGGTGATGGGCCTGCGAGCGGCCGGCCGGCACCCGGCGAGGATGCGCCGCTCCGGCGGGCACGGCCCGGTGGCATTCCTCCACGACCACGCGGCCGGGTGGAAGACGGCGTTCTCGCTCGAGCGCGGGATCCTCGCCGTCCTGGTGCTGGACGGGAACCCCGGGTCGTTCGCGGGACGCAACCTGGTCGACGTGCTGCGCGGCCAGATCCACGACAGCGGCCGGATCGGGAAGTACGCCAGCTCGACGTACTGGGGCGTGCTCGCCCTGAAGGCGGCGCATTCGCGGATCCCGAAGCGGTCGATCGCCTACATCAAGCACCGGCAGGGCAGTGGCGGCGGCTTCGGCTACGCGGCCCAGGTCGGCCCGGACTCGAACGACACGGCCGCGGCCGTGATGGCGCTGCGCGCCGCCGGCGTGTCGTGCACGGGCACGGTGCTCACGCGCGCCTACCGCTACCTGCACGGGCTGCAGCGCTCCGACCACGGGTACGCCCTGGGGCCGTCGAACGGATCGGATAGCCAGTCGACCAGCTGGGTGATCCAGGCCCGCAAGAAATGCGGCCTCTCCAACAGCGGAGCGCTCGCCTACCTGGCCGCCCGCAGGCGAAGCGACGGCTCGTACAACTACGCCAGGGGGAACCACCAGACGCCCGCGTGGGTGACGGCCCAGGTGCTCCCGGCGGTGAACGGAAAGGCCTATCCCATCCGGTAGACGGCCCGGAAGCCGACGCGCTCAGCCGAGCAGCCAGAACGCGACGGCGACCACGAAGTACACGACGAGCAGCTGGAGGCCCTCGAGCCAGTTGGTCTCCCCCGCGCGTGCCACCATCGTCGAACCGATGGCCGCGGCCCCGAGCGCGGCCAGCTGCAGCGGATCGAACACCAGCGCCACCTCGTTGCCGATCAGCATGCTTGCGAACACCGCGACGCCGCTTGCGAGCAGCGCGATCTGGATGCCCGATCCGTAGGCGATGCCCATTGCGAAGTCCATGCGGTTGGCGATCGCGAGCTTGACCGCCGAAAAGTGCTCGGCGACGTTCCCCACGAACGGCACGACGATCAGGCCGATGAACTCACGTGGCACGCCCCAGGCCTTGATCGTCGGCTCGATCGAGTGCACGAGCACCTCCGAGACCACGCCGGTGGCGACCGCCGTCGCCGCCAGCAGGCCGAGGGCCTGTGTGCGCGTCCACTGCATCTCGCCGGCATGGTCGCTGAACTGCAGCCCCGGCGTCGTGAACGAGAAGTACAGGTACGCGACGTAGCAGAGCAAGAGCGCACCCGCCGTCCAGCGCGACAGCTCGAGCACCGAGCCATGATCCTTCGCAAGCGCGTTGAACAGCGTCGGGATGCCGAGCCCGACCACGCCGAGGATCAGCATGGAGGCATTCGTGCTGGCCATGCGCTCGTTGAACCGCTGGATGCCATGCCGCCACCCGCCCAGCATCAGCGCCAGGCCGAGGATCAGCATGACGTTGCCGATCACCGACCCGATGATCGACGCGCGTGCGATGTCGCTCAACCCGGCATCGATGGCGAGCACCAGGATCACCAGCTCGGGGAGGTTGCCGAAGCTCGCGTTCAGCAGCGCCGACACCCGCGGGCCGGCCGCCGCGCCGGCCTGCTCGGTGGCCTCCCCCAGCGCCCACGCGAGGCCGGCCACGGCGACGCCGGCGACGACGAACACCACCTGTCCCGCGACGTCGCCGACGCGGAGCACGACGGCCAGCGCCGACAGGGCGAACACCGCCGCGATCATCCCCTGCTGCCGCCCCGTCACAGGTACCACACAGCCGTCGCGATGATCCCGTACACGGCCATCAGCTGTGCGCCCTCGAGCCAGTTCGACTCGCCGTCGACGGCGATCAGCGCCGTGATGAACACTGCAGCGGCGAGCGACACGACCTGGATGGTCGGGAACAGCAGGTCGAAGTGATGCGGCGTCAGCAGCGAGATGAAGACCAGGAGCGGCGCCACGCCGAGGGCGATCTGCAGCGATGACCCGAGCGACACCAGCATCGAGAAATCCATGTCGTTCTCGTAGGCCAGCTTGATCCCGACGATGTTCTCGGCGATGTTGCCGACGATCGGAACGATGATCAGCCCGAGGAAGACGGCCGAGATGCCGAGGTCGGCGACCACCTGCCCGAGGGTGCCGACGAATACGTCGGCGATCACGGCCACGGTTGCCGTCGAGAGCAGCAGCAGCGCCATTGCGACGCGACCGCGCCAGTGCGCGCCGCCGTTCCCCGCCGGTGCGTGCGCGGCCTCAGGCGTCCGGAAGTAGTAGATCAGCATGAGCACGTAGAGCAGGAGCAGGATCCCGGCGGTCACATCCGAGATCGACTGCACGTTGCCCCTCTCCGCAACGTGGCCGAACAGGGTCGGGATGCCGAGTCCGATCACGGCCAGGGCGAGCATCGAGGCGTTCATCCCGGCCACCCGCTGGTTGAATCGCTGCAGGCCGTTGCGCAGCCCCCCGGCGAAGAAGGAGGCGCCGAGCACGAGCAGCGTGTTGCCGAGGATGGAGCCCGTGATCGACGCGGTGGCGATCTCGAGCTGCCCCGCGCGAATCGCGAAGATGGTGATGATCAGCTCCGCCGCATTGCCGAACGTCGCATTCAGCACCCCGCCGATCTTCGGGCCGGAGCTGGCGCCCAGCTGCTCGGTGGCGACACCGACCACCCACGCGAGCGCGACCAGCGCCAGGCCGGAGGCGACGAACACCAGCGTGTTCGGAGCGGCGACGAGATCGAGCGCACCCGCGGCCGCGGCCGCCAGGACTGCCGCGCCGACCGACAGGGTCTCGAACCGGTTGAGGCCGCGGGTCACCGGCCGGATCGTATCCAGACGGCACGCGGCCGGCCGCCTACTCGACGAACGCGCCCATGCGCTCGAACTTCTGGCGGCGGAGCCGGCGCCGCTCGGCCGGCGGCAGCGTGTCGAGGAACTCGAGCTCCGCGGCGACCGCCTCACCGAGCAGCTCGGCAGCCCTGCCGTGGTCGCGGTGCGCGCCGCCACCCGGCTCGGGAACGATCTGGTCGATCACCCCGAGCGCCAGGCAGGCGTCGGCGGTGGGCCGGAGCGCCGCGGCGGCCCGCTTCGCCTGGCCCGCGTCCTTCCACAGGATCGCCGCGCAGCCCTCCGGCGAGATGACCGTGTAGATCGTGTGCTGCTGCATCAGCACGCGGTCGGCGACGCCGATGGCGAGCGCGCCGCCGGAGCTGCCCTCACCGATCACGCAGGCGACGACGGGAACGTTCAGCCCCATCAGCAGCAGCTGGGAGCGGGCGATCGCGCCCGACTGCCCGCGCTGCTCGGCTCCGACGCCGGGGTACGCGCCCGGCGTGTCGATCAACGTGACCACCGGGAACCCGAGCCGTCCCGCGAGCTCGAACACCCGCATCGCCTTGCGGTAGCCCTCGGGCCGCGGCATGCCGAAGTTGCGGTACGTGCGCTCCTTGAGATCCCGGCCCTTCTGGTGGCCGACGAAGGCGACCGTCTGGCCGCGGAACGACCCGAGCCCCGCGACGATCGCGGGATCGTCCCCCTCGGCACGGTCGCCGTGCAGCTCGACGAAGTCATCGCAGATCCGCGCCAGGTAGTCGAGGGTGTACGGGCGGTCCTGGTGGCGGGCCAGCTCGACGGCATGCCAGGCATCGCCGTCGCCGCCGCGGCGCCGCAGGAACCTAAGCCGGTCGGTCGCCGTCACGCTCTGGAAGGAGGTCGGTGAAGCGGCGCCGAGCGCCGCCGAGCAGCCTGCCCACCGCGCGCTGGGCACCGAGGTCGGGCAGCAGCGGGGCGCGGCGGTACGGCGTCCCGCCGGCGAGCAGCCAGCCCAGCCGCGCCACCGTGTCGCGCAGCTCGGTGCGCGGGACGATCATGTCGATGTGGCCGTGGCGGAAGTTCGACTCCGCCAGGCCGAAGTCGTCCGGGATCTCCTCCCGGGTCGTCTGCCGGACGACCCTCGGCCCCGAGAACGAGAGCAGCGCCCCGGGCTCCGCGACGATCACATCGCCGAGCGCGGCAAAGCTCGCGGCGACGCCGCCGGTGGTGGGATGTGCGAGCACCGAGATGTACGGGCAGCCGGCCTCCCGCAGCTCGTCGACCGCCGCGACCGTCTTGGCCATCTGCATCAGCGCGAGCACGCCCTCCTGCATGCGGGCGCCGCCGGACGAGGCAACGGACACGAGCGGCATCCGCCGCTCGACCGCCAGCTCGGCCGCCCGGAACACCTTCTCGCCCACGACGGAGCCCATGCTGCCGCCCAGGAAGGTGAAGTCCATGACGGCCAGCGCCACGGGGAGCTCACCGATCTCGGCCGCGCCCACGAGCACGGCGTCGCGCAGCCCGGTGCCGCGCTCCGCCGCCGCGAGGCGCTCCTGATAGGGCCGGGTGTCGGAAAACTCGAGCGGGTCGGCCGACTGCAGCTCACGGGCGACCTCGGACCAGGTGCCCTCGTCGACCAGCTGCACGATCCGCTCGCGGGCCGTGAGCGGAAAGTGGTAGCCGCAGTGCGCGCACACCCGCAGGTTGGCAACCATCTCGTCCTCGCGGTAGTGGGAGTCGCACCGCGGGCAGGTGTTGCGGGCGCGGGTGGTCGGCGAATCGGCCGGCTCGGCCGGCTCTCCCACCGCGCTGATGTCGACGCTGATCTCCTTGGCCACGCGCTACCCCGAGGTGGGACGCCCCGTGCGAGGCGATGGTTGCGGCTCAGCCGTCGCCCGCCGCCCCATCGTCGCCGCGGCGCAGCACGAGCACGGCGTTGTGCCCGCCGAAGCCGAACGAGTTGGTCAGCGCGTACTCCACGTCCGCCGAGCGGCCGGTGTTGGGGATGTAGTCCAGATCGCAGTCGGGATCGGGATCGGTCTGGTTGATCGTCGGCGGCAGGAAGGAGTCACGCATCGCGAGTGTCGTGACGATCGTCTCCAGCGCTCCGGCGGCGCCGAGCAGATGCCCGGTCTCGCTCTTGGTGGACGAGATCGGCACCTGGTAGGCCCGCTCCTCCCCCAGCGCCAGCTTGAGCGCGCGCGTCTCGGCCGAATCGCCGGCGGGCGTCGAGGTGCCGTGCGCGTTGACGTAGCCGAGCATGTCGGGCGTGACGCCCGCATCCGCCATGGCATTTCGCATGGCCCGCGCCGGGTTCCCGCCCACCGGGTCGGGCTCCGTCACGTGATGGGAGTCCGACGACATGCCGTACCCGAGGATCTCCGCATAGATGTGGGCGCCGCGGCTGCGGGCGCGCTCCCGCTCCTCCAGCACGAGCACGGCGCCGCCCTCCGCAAGGATGAAGCCGTCGCGCCCGAGGTCGAAGGGCCTGCTCGCCGCCTCCGGATCGTCATTGCGGCGTGACAGCGCCCGCATCGTGCCGAAGCCGCCGAGCCCGAGCGGCACCACCGGCGCCTCGACGCCGCCGGCCAGCATGGCGTCCGCCATCCCGGCGCGGATGAAGAGCACTGCATTGCCGATCGACATCGCGGACGCCGCGCAGGCCGTGCACTCGGTCGTCAGCGGCCCCCGCGTGCCGAGCGCCATCGAGATCTCGGCGGCTCCCATGTTCGGGATCAGCGCGGTCACCCAGAACGGATTCAGCCGGTCGGGCCCAGCCTCGAACAGCTTGCGGTGGGCGACCTCCTCGGTCTTCAGGCCGCCGATGCCGGTGCCGATCGAGCAGCCGATCCGCTCGGCGTCGGCGCGGACGTCGAGGTCGGCGTCCGCGACGGCCATCGTCGCGGCCGCGACGGCGAAGTGCGCGAAGCGGTCGGTCTTGCGCACGGAGCGGTGGTCCATGAACTGCTCGGGATCGAAGTCCTTCACCTGCGCCGCGATCCGCACGTTTCCGTCGTAGCCCTCGACCGTGGACACGCCGGAGCGGCCCTCCCTGATGCTGCGCCACGTCTCCTCGGCAGTCGCGCCGCACGGGGTCACCGCACCGATCCCGGTGATGACGACACGGCGCCGCTGGTGCTGCTGATCGCTCATATGCCAAGCCCTCCGTCGACCGCAAGGACGTCGCCGGTGATGAAGGCGGCGGCGTCCGACACCAGGAACCGTACCGCCCGCGCCACGTCCGCCGGCTCGCCGAGGCGGCCCAGCGGCGTGTTGCCGAGGATGGCAGCGCGCGCCTCTTCCGGCAACGCGTCGGTCAGCTCGGTGGCGATGTACCCGGGCGCGATCGCGTTGACGCGGATCCCGCGGCCGCCGAGCTCCTTGGCGAGCGCCTTGGTGAGGCCGATCAGCCCGGCTTTGGACGCCGCATAGTTGGTCTGCCCGGCGTTGCCGTGCACGCCGACGATCGAGCTGATGTTGACGATCGCTCCCGTGCGACGCTTGAGCATCGGCCGCGAGAGCGCCCGGCAGGCGAAGAATGCGCCACTCAGGTTGGTGTCGATGACCGCCTGCCAGTCCTCGTCGGCGAGGCGCATGATCAGATCGTCCCGCGTGATGCCGGCGTTGTTGACCAGGATGCCGATCGGCCCGATCTCATTCTCGACGTGACCCACCAGCGCCGCCGCTCCGGCCGGCGTCGAGACGTCGCCCTGCACCGGCTCGGCGCTCCCGCCGGCCGAGCGAACGGACTCGCAGACGGCCGCGGCGGCCGCCTCGTCACGAACGTAGTTGACGGCCACCGTGGCACCCGCGGCCCCGAGCTCGGTGCAGATGGCGGCGCCGATCCCGCGCGAGCCGCCCGTCACCAGCGAGATCCTTCCCTCCAGCTCAGGCACCCGCGGTCACCTCCGCAAGCGCCGCGAGCTCCGCCGGGTTGGAGACGGCGAGCGCGCGGACGGAGGGGCTGATCCGCTTGACCAGACCGGTGAGCACACCGCCGGGCCCGATCTCCACGAACGTGTCGACGCCTCGCGCGACCAGCGATTGCACCGCCTGCGTGAAACGGACGGGAGCGGTCAGCTGCTCGATCAGAAGGTCCGGCACGCGTGCCGTGGTCTCGACTGCGCTCGTCACCGTGCTCATGAACTGGACCTCCATCTCCCCGAACGCAGCCGCTCGCACCGCGGGCGCGAACCGCTCCGCGGCGCCGGCCATGAGGGGGCTGTGGAACGGGCCGGCGACCTGCAGCTTGATCACCTTCCCGCCCGCATCCCGAACGGCGACGGACACGGCCTCGATACCCTCCTCGCGCCCGGAGATGACGACCTGACCGGGACAGTTGTAGTTCGCCGGCCAGACGTCGCTGCGCGCGGCGCACAGCTGCTCGACCTGCTCGTCCGCGAGCTTGAGCACCGCCGCCATGCCGCCCCCGGCACCGGCCTCCGCGCTGATCCGGCCGCGCTCGTGCACGAGGCGCAGGAGATCAGCCACGGATGCCGCCCGGGCTGCCGCCAGCGCCGCGTATTCGCCGACGCTGTGCCCCACCACGACGTCCGGCCGCATGCCGGTGCGGTCCTCGACCGCGCGCAGCACGGCGACCGACGCGGCGACGAGAGCCGGCTGGGTCACCTCGGTGCGGGACAGCTCCTCGACCGGCCCGTCGAAGCTGAGGCCGCGAACGTCGAAGCCGACGATGTCGTTGGCCTCCTCTAACACAGCCGCGGCGGCGGGCACCTCCGCTGCCAGCTCGCGCCCCATGCCGACCCGCTGGCTGCCCTGGCCCGGAAAACAGAACGCCACCCGCGTCATGGCCGCTCCTTCGTCCATTCCATCACGCACGATCCCCAGGCAAGCCCGCCGCCGAACCCGACCATCAGCACCACATCGCCGGGGCCGATCCGCCCCTGGCGCCACGCCTCGTCCAGGCAGATCGGAATCGAGCCGGCCGAGGTGTTGCCGTACCGGTCGACATTGGTGAAGACCTTCTCCTCGTCGAGGCCGAGCCGTTTCGCGGCGTGGTCGATGATCCGCCGGTTCGCCTGGTGGGGCACGAACACGTCGACGTCCGCGACCGCCATCCCGGCGACCTCGAGGCACCGCAGCGCCGAGTCGACGACGACCCGCGTCGCGAACTTGTAGACCTCCGGCCCGTTCATCTTGACGTACGGCCCTTCCGGCTCGGACTCGGCATGCCCGGCCGCCGCCACGGACAGCAGGAGTGCGCCGCTCCCATCGGCGCCCATCTCGAACCCGCGCAGGCCGCCCGGCCCGTCCGACCGCTGCAGGACGACAGCGCCCGCCCCGTCGCCGAACAGGATGCAGGTCGAGCGATCGTGCCAGTCCAGCAGGCGGGAGAACACCTCGGTGCCGACGACGAGCACGGTGTCCGCCAGCCCCGAGGCGATCTGCGAGTACCCCTGCGCGAGCGCGTAGATGAATCCGGTACATGCGGCGGACAGGTCGTAGCCGGCGACGTCGACCGCGCCGATCCGGTCGCCGATCAGCGATGCGGTGGCCGGGAAGTAGAAGTCGGGGCTCGCGGTGGCGGCGACGATCAGGTCCAGGTCCAGCGGCGCCACCCCGGCGTTCGCAAGCGCCAGGCGCGCCGCCTCGGCGCCGAGCGATGCGGACGAGTCGGCCGGCGCGGCGATCCGGCGCTCGCGGATCCCCGTCCGCTGCGAGATCCACTCGTCGTTGGTGTCGACCATCGTGGCGATCTCGTCGTTGGTCATCACGCGGTCCGGGACGCAGGAACCGAGGCCGAGCAGGGCAACGCCGTCACGGCATGCGGCCTTCACGCCTGCTGCTCCGTCAGCGCGAAGGTCAGCGAGGCGCGGCAGGCCAGTTCGTCGCCGACCGACGCCGTCGCATCGGCCTTGCCGACCGGCCCGCGCAGACGCGTGATCCGGCACTCCAGGGTGAGGGTGTCGCCCGGCGTGACAATGCGCTTGAAGCGGACGTCGTCGATCCCGGCGAAGAGGGCGAGGCGCCCGGCGAACCCGGGCGCGGACAGGCCGCAGACCGCGCCCACCTGTGCGAGCGCCTCGACCTGCAGCACGCCGGGCATGATCGGCCGGCCGGGGAAGTGGCCGCGCAGGTACCAGGCATCGGGGTCGACGTGGTAGCGGCCGACGGCGTGCTCGCCGGGAACCAGCTCGACGATCTCGTCCACCAGGAGGAACGGCTCGCGGTGGGGGATGATCGCCTCGATACCGGCGCGGCCCAGCGGCAGCCCCACCTCCGTCACGCCGACGCCGCCTCGGCGGAGGGCCCGAGCGCCCTGCGCATGCGCGCGCGGCCTCGGTGCGCGTGGCACTTCACGGTGCCCACCGGCATGTCCAACACCTCGGCGATCTCCTCGTAGGAGAGCGCGAGCACGTCCTTCATCACCATCACGTGCCGCTGGTCGTTCGAAAGGCCGCCCAGCTCCCGCGCGAGCACGGCGCGCTCCTCGCGCTGGCAGGCAAGGTCGTGCGGCCCCATCACGGAGGCGACCTCCGGTGCATGCTCGAGCGGCTGATGCCGCCGCCGGCGCTGACGCTCGCCGAGGTCGCGGCAGGTGTTCGTCACCAGGCTGTACAGCCACGTGGCAAAGCGCGCCTCGCCCCGGAACTGGTCGATCCTCGTGAGCACTTTCGCAAGCGCCTCCTGTGCGGCATCCTCAGCGTCCTGCGGGTCGTCGAGCAGGTACGAGGCCAGCCGCCGCACCCGCGGCTCGTGCCGCTGGACGAGCGCGTCCAGGGCGGCACGGTCTCCATCCTTGGCGCGCACGGCGAGCACGACGTCCGAGAGCGCGGCGTACGCAGACTCGTCGCGCACCCGTTCTCGCAGGGTCAGACGGGCCGCCGCGCGTTTGGGTTGCGGGAACATCAGCGGCCTATTCTATGGAATGGCCATGCTCCCGGAGGAGGTCGAGCCACGCCTCCGCGGCCGGTTCGGCCGTCCATACGTCTGGCGTGACGAGTGCCCCTCCACGCAGGATCTGGCGCGCGACCTGCCGCACGGCGGCGTGGCCGCGACCGACCACCAGACGGCCGGCCGCGGGCGCCGGGGACGGCGGTGGGACGTGCCACCCGGCGCCGGGCTGCTGTTCTCGCTGTCGCTCGAGCCGACAACGCCACCCGAGCGCCTGCCGCCCTTCTCGCTGGTCGCCGCAGAGGCGGTGGCGGCGGCATGCCACGCGCGCGCGATGGTGCGGTGGCCGAACGACGTCGTCGTCGAGGGCCGCAAGCTCGCGGGCGTGCTGCCCGAGCTCCGGAACGGCCGGCTGGTGCTCGGGGTCGGCATCAACGCCGGGATGTCCGAGGAGCAGCTGCCCGGGGACGCGCGCGTCCCGCCCACCTCGCTGCGGCTGCTGACCGGTGCGCCGGTCGACCGGGTCGGGCTGCTGGCGGAGGTGCTCGCGGAGCTGGAACGCCGGTTCGACGCATTCGAGCGCGAGGGGTTCCCGGGTCTCGAACGCGACGAGCTCCGCGGCAGGCGGGTGCGGCTGGCGGGCGACGCAGCGGGCGTGTCGCAGGGCGTCGACGGCGACGGCCGCCTGGTCGTCGACGGCCGCGCCTTCAGCTCGGCCGAGGTCGAGCGTGTCGAGGTCGGCTGACGGGCCGGACATCCGGACGGAATCATCTACAGTGGCGCTCGGAGGTCGGATGCGACGAGGTCTCGCTGCGGTGGCTCTGGTGCTCGGCGCTGCACTGCTCGCGCCGCGGGCCGCCTCGCCCGCCGACGCCCGCCCGCTCGTGATCGCAATCACGCTGCAGAGCGAGATCAATCCCGTGTCGGCGAGCTTCGTCAGCGACGCGATCGGCCGCGCGGAGGACCGCCACGCCGCCGCGCTGGTCATCCTGCTCGACACGCCGGGCGGCCTCAGCAGCTCGATGGACGACATCGTCAAGGACGAGCTGGCCGCGCGCAGCCTGCCGGTGATCGTCTACGTGGCGCCGGAGGGCGGCCGGGCCGCATCGGCGGGGGTGTTCGTGACCATGGCCTCGGATTACGCCGCGATGGCCCCGAACACGAACATCGGCGCCGCAACGCCGATCGACTCCAGCGGCCAGAACATCGGCAGCGATCTGCGGCGCAAGATCCAAAACGATGCGGAGGCGAAGATCCGCGCCCTCGCGCGGTCACACGGCCGAAACGCCGACGAGGCGCAGCTGACGGTGCGCAAGGCGACGAGCTACACCGCTCAGGAGGCGGCCCGGACGGGGCTGGTCGAGCGTGTCTCCCCCAGCCTGGGTACGCTGCTCGACGGCATCGACGGCACCCAGACGCGCGGCACGAAGAACCTCACATTCCACACTGCCAACGCCCGCATCGACCACCAGGGGATGCCGTTCACGCTGCGCCTGCTGGACATCCTGATCGACCCGAATCTGCTCTACGTGCTGTTCCTGGGCGGCATAGCCGGGCTCGCCTATGAGGTGTTCCACCCGGGCGTCATCCTGCCCGGCACGCTCGGAGGGGTGAGCCTGATACTGGCGCTGTTCGGCTTCTCGGTCGTCCCGATCAACTGGGCCGGCGCCGCGCTGATCGTGCTCGGCATCGCGCTGCTCGGTGCGGAGGCATACGTCACCAGCCACGGCCTGATCGGTCTGTCCGGTGTGATCGCGCTCAGCGTCGGCGGGCTGCTGCTCTTCCGCACGCCCGGATCGGATCTCGGCGTCTCGCCGGTCGTGGTGGTCACCGTGGCCGTCCTCGTGGGCGGCGGCCTGGCGGTGGTCGCCACGCGGGTGGTCGCCGCACGTCGCCAGCCGGCGTTCGCAACCGGCACGGCGGCGCTCGTCGGACGCACGGCCGTCGTCCGCGTGGCGCTGAATCCACGCGGGCAGGTGTTCATCGAGGGCGCGTTGTGGCAGGCTGACGCCGGAACCGGCCCCATCGAGGCCGGGCGCACCGTGATCGTCCGCGGCGTCGACGGCCTGCTGCTCCACGTGGAGCCCGTCGCGGCCGCCACCACCCCAGCGGAGGGAGTCTCGTGACAGTCCTGATCGTGCTAGCCGTCATCCTGGTCTTTGTCATCGTGGTGCTGGCCAACGCCGTGCGCGTGCTGCGCGAGTACGAGCGCGGGGTGGTCTTCCGGCTCGGGCGCCTGATGGGCTCGCCGCGCGGGCCGGGGCTGTTCCTGCTGATCCCGGTCGTCGACCGGATGGTCAAGGTCGACCTGCGCGTCATCACGCTCGTGATCCCACCGCAGGAGGTGATCACCCGCGACAACGTTCCGGTGCGCGTGAACGCCGTCGCGTACTTCCAGGTCGTCGATCCCGCCGCCTCGATCGTGAAGGTGGCCGACTACTCGCTGGCGACGAGCCAGATCTCGCAGACCACGCTGCGCAGCGTGCTCGGGCAGCACGTGCTCGACGAGCTGCTGTCCGAGCGCGACAAGATCAACCAGATCCTCCAGCGGATCATCGACGAGCAGACGGGCCCGTGGGGCATCAAGGTGAACGTGGTCGAGGTGCGAGACGTCGAGATCCCAAGCGGCATGCAGCGGGCGATGGCGCGGCAGGCCGAAGCGGAGCGCGAGCGGCGGGCGAAGGTGATCTCCGCCGCGGGCGAGTTCGAAGCCTCCGCGAAGCTGACCGAAGCGGCCGCCGTGATCAGCGAGCACCCGATCGCGCTCACGCTGCGCTACCTGCAGACGCTGCTCGAGATCGCCGGGCCCAACTCCAGCACCACCATCTTCCCCGTGCCGATCGACCTGCTGGGACCGTTCATGCCGCAGGGACGCCAGGAGCCGGCGGAATAGCGCTCGATCTCCGTCGCAACCCGCTGACCGGCGACACCGTCCTGGTCGTGCCCGGACGCGCCGGCCGCCCCGGAGCGGTCGGCCGGACGACCCGCGTCGCCGACGCCTCGACGTGCCCGTTCTGCGGGGGCCACGAGGCGCTGACTCCCCCGGAGGTGGAGGCGCTCGGCCGGGAATCCGGGGCACCGGACACCCCGGGCTGGATCGTCCGCGTCGTCCCGAACAAGTACCCGGCCTTCCCCGGGCACGAGGTCGTGGTCCACGGCCCGACGCACCTGCTGTCCGTGGGCGACCTGGATGACCGAGTCGCCCGAACCGCGCTCGAGGCGTGGTCGCACCGCCGCTCGGTCCACCATGCGTCGGGGGCCGCGCACGTCCTGCTGGTGATCAACGAAGGCCCGGCTGCCGGGGCATCGCTCGACCACTCGCATTCCCAGGTCGTCCCGTTCGCCGAGGTCCCCCCCGTCGTCACCCGCGAGCAGGCGGCCTTCGCCGGCGAGGAGTGCCCGCTCTGCACGGCGCCACGGCACCCGGTGCGCGAGCACGACGGCCTCGTCACGTACTGTCCGTCCTGGGGGCGGATGCCGTACGAGACGTGGATCGCGCCGCGCGGCCATGTGGCCTGCTCACCACTCGATGCGCCGGTGGCCGAAGCGCTGCAAGATGCCGTGCGCCGGCTGCGGGCATTGCTGGGCGATGAGCTGGCGTGGAACGCCGTGCTGCACGAGCGCCCGGCCGGGGGCTTTCACTGGCACATCGAGCTGCTGCCGCGCCTGACGGTGCAGGCATCGATCGAGATCGGCGCCGGCATCTGGGTGAACGTGGTCGATCCGGCGCGCGCTGCCGAGGAGCTGGCCGCGGCCGGCTGACCGTCAGGAGGCGAGCGTCGCCCGCTCGGCCTTGCGCGACTGGAACTCGCGCGCCGCGGCGATCGCCGCGCCCAGGTTCAGCCCTTTGTCCTTCGCCTGCTTGATCAGCATCACCATCTCGACCGATTCCATGTCGTACACCCGCTGCTTCTTGCCCTTGGTGGGGATCTCGGCCTTCGTCGTCCAGTAGTCGAGCTGCATCTTCGAGATGCCGGCGACGTTGCACACCTGGCTCAGATAGAGCTCGAGCTGCGGGAGGCGCTCGGTGATGTTCACGGGCTCCAGCAGATCGACCTGTCTCATTCGCTCACCTCTCTGGCGGGACGGCACTCGAAAGTGGTATCGACCGGTTTGTTCCTCTTCCTGAAGCCAATTCCTCCCAGGAAGTGGAAGTTCCGCCGCGCGGTCAGGCGTCGGGCTCGGTGCCCTCGCCAGGTGGGCCGCCCGTCGGCGCGGCACCCGGCGATAGGCCGCCGGGCGCAGCCCCGCCGTCGGCGGCGTCCGCCCCGTCGATCTCGAAGCCGTCCTCGACCGCCGCCGCCTGCGGCTCGGTGACGCGTGCGATGGCCGAGACCCTGTCTCCCTCGCGCAGGTTCATCACCCGCACGCCCTGTGTGGCGCGGCCCATGCGGGATATACCGTCGGCGCTCGTGCGGATGACGGTGCCGTCATGGCTGATCAGCATCAGGTCGTAGCCGTCCTTGACGATCATCGCACCGGCCAGCCGGCCTCGCGATTCGGTGTAGCGAACGGTCAGCACACCCATGGTGCCACGGCCCTTGGCCGGGTACTCCTCGACCCGCGTGCGCTTCCCGAAGCCGTTCTCGGTCACGACCAGCAGATCCTGGTCGTCGCGCGCGATCTCGACCGCGATCACGTCGTCTCCGGAGCGGAGCTTCATGCCCTGGACGCCGCTGGTGTCGCGGCCCATCGGCCTCACATCCTGCTCCGAGAAGCGCACGGCGGAGCCGTTTCGCGACACCATCAGCACGTCGTCCTCGCCGTCGGTCAGCCGCACGCCCACCAGCTCGTCGCCCTCACGCACCTTCAGGGCGATGATTCCGTCCGCCTTCAGGACCGTGTCGTACGACTTGAACTCCGTCTTCTTGACGACACCGTTTCGTGTCGCGAACAGCAGGTACGTGCCCTCGCTGTACGTCCGCGTATCGATCACCGCCTTGACCCGTTCGTCCTGGCGCAGCGGCAGCACGTTCACCAGCGCCCGGCCCTTCGACTGGCGCGTGCCCAGCGGCAGCTCGTGCACCTTCACGCGGTAGACCTTGCCAACGGTGGTGAAGAACAGCAGGTAGTCATGCGTCGAGGCGACGAAGAGGTGCTCGATGTAGTCGCCCTCCTTCATGTCCATCCCCATGACGCCGATCCCGCCGCGGCCCTGGGTGCGGTACGTGCTGATGGGCAGCCGCTTGATGTACCCACTTGCCGTGATGGAGATGACCATGTCCTCTTCGGCAATGAGCTGTTCGAGGTCGATCTCGCCTTCGGCCGCGATGATCTCCGTACGCCGGGGATCCGCGAACCGCTGGCGGATCTCGAGCAGCTCCTCGCGGATCACGTCCATCAGCCGCCCCTCGTCGGCGAGGATCGACCGCAGCTCCGCGATCCGCTCGAGCAGGTCGGCGTGCTCGTTCTTTATCTCCTTGCGCGCCAGCCCCGTCAGCGCGCGCAGCCGCAGCTCCAGGATGGCCTGAGCCTGAATCTCGGTCAGCCCGAACTGGCTGATCAGCCCGTTGCGGGCCGCCTCGGTGTCCTCGGCGGCGCGGATCAGCGCGATCACCTCGTCGAGGTGATCGAGCGCGATCAGATACCCCTCCAGCACGTGCGCGCGCTTCTCGGCCCGGTCGAGCTCGAACTTGGTGCGCCGGGTGACGACCTCCTTCTGATGCTCGATGTAGTGGAAGAGCATCTGCTTGAGCGACAGCGTGCGGGGGTTGACGCCGTCGACCAGCGCGACCATGTTGACGCCGAAGGTGGTCTGCAGCGGCGTATGCTTGTAGAGCTTGTTGAGGACGACCTTCGGGATGGCATCGCGCTTGAGCTCGATGTAGATGCGCATGCCGGTGCGGTCGCTCTCGTCGTTCAGGTTCGAGATCTCGCTCAGCACCTTGGAGTCGACCAGGTCGGCGATCTTCTGGATCACGCCCTCGTCGCCGCCCTTGCGCACCATGTAGGGCAGCTCCGTGACGATCAGCGCCGTCTTGCCGCCGCGCACGTCCTCGGTGTGCACCTTCGCCCGCATGACGACGCGCCCGCGGCCGGTCTCGTACGCCTCGCGGATCCCCGACATGCCCATGATTGAGCCGGCGGTCGGGAAGTCGGGGCCTTTGATGTGCTTCATCAGGTCCTCGACCGTGGCGTCCGGGTTGTCCATCATCTCGATCGCCGCGTCGATCGTCTCGCCCAGGTTGTGCGGCGGGATGTTCGTCGCCATGCCGACCGCGATGCCGGACGAGCCGTTGACGAGCAGGTTGGGAAACCGCGACGGCAGGACGATCGGCTCGCGCCGCCGCTCGTCGTAGTTGGGCTTGAAGTCGACCGTGTCCGCGTCGATGTCGCGCAGCATCTCCACCGCGAGGGGAGACAGCCGGCATTCGGTGTAGCGCATGGCCGCGGCCGAATAGCCGTCCTGGTTGCCGAAGTTGCCCTGGCCGTCGACCAGGGGATAGCGGAGCGAGAACCATTGCGCCATGCGTACGAGCGCGTCGTACGCCGCCGAATCGCCGTGCGGGTGATACTTGCCGAGCACGTCGCCGACGACGGCCGCACACTTCGAGTACGGCCGGTTCGGCTGCAGGCCGGTCTCGTTCATCGAGAACAGGACGCGGCGGTGCACCGGCTTGAGGCCGTCGCGCACGTCGGGGAGTGCGCGCCCGACGATCACGCTCATCGCGTAGTCGAGGTAGCTCGTGCGCATCTCCTCCGCGAGCTCGCGCGGCTCGATGCGCCCGTCTCCCAAGGTCTCCATGCTCACCTCGGCGTCACCTTACGGCCCCTGCGTGCACGGTCGCCCCGAAACCTCAGATGTCCAGGAACTTCACGTCGGAGGCATTGCGCTCGATGAACTCGCGCCGCGGCTCGACGCGGTCGCCCATCAGCATCGAGAACATCCCGTCCGCGGCCGCGGCGTCGTCCACGGACACCCGCTGCAGCACGCGGTTCTCCGGGTTCATCGTCGTCTCCCAGAGCTGCGACGGGTTCATCTCGCCCAGCCCCTTGAACCGCTGGAGGTTCAGCCCCTCCTTCGCCAAGTCGAGGATGCTCGGCCGCAGCTGCTCGAACGTCTCGGCCGTCTCCTCACGCTTGCCGAGCCGTGCGGCGAACGGCGGCCGGCCGACCGCGTCCACCAGGCGCTCGTGCGATGCGCGCAGGCTGCGATAGCCCTGGCTCGTGAAGAGCGCAATCGGGAACTTCACGACCTGGGAGGAGCCGGTCGCGCGCTCGCTGACCTTGACGCGAAGCGCGGTGTCCTCGGTGGCAACGATCTCCACCCGGTGCGAGTCGTCCTCGCCCGCTTCGGCCGAGAGATATGCAGCGAGGTCGTCGAGCGTCGCGATGTCCTGGTCGATCAACCCCTGGTTCTTCGCGTACGTCACCACGCCGGCGCCGAACTGCTCCTTGAGCTTGCCGGCCCAGCCCTCGTACTCCTTGAGCACGCGCTGGAACCGCTGCAGCCGCGCTTCGGTCAGCTTGAGCGGCGCGCCGTCCCGGTCGGTCAGCTCGATCTTCTCCAGCCGCTCCCGAATCAGCCACTCCTCGAGCTGGTGGTCCTTCTCGAAGTACCGGACGTCGCTGCCCTGCTTCAGCCGGTAGAGCGGCGGCTGGGCGATGTACACGTAGCCCTGCTCGATCAGCTCCTTCATGTGCCGGAACAGGAACGTGAGGATCAGCGTGCGGATATGCGCGCCATCGACGTCCGCGTCACATGTCAGCACGACCTTGTGGTAGCGGGCGATGCTGATATCGAACTCCTCGCCGATGCCCGAGCCGATCGCGGTGATCATCGCCTGGATCTCGTTGTTCGAGAGCACCTTGTTGATGCGGGCCTTCTCGACGTTGATGATCTTGCCCCGCAGCGGCAGGATCGCCTGGAAGCTCCGATCGCGCGCGTCCACGGCCGAGCCCCCGGCGCTGTCGCCCTCGACGAGGAACAGCTCCGCCGCCTCCGGATCGGAGATCGAGCAGTCGGCCAGCTTGCCGGGCAGGCCGCCTCCGCCCAGCGCCGACTTCCTCCGGATCAGGTCGCGCGCCTTGCGAGCCGCCTGGCGGGCGCGGCTGGCGGCGATCAGCTTGTTGATGATCGCCTTGCCATCGTTCGGGTGCTCCTCGAGGTACTCGCGCAGCTTGGAGTTCGCGCTCGTCTCGACCAGGCCACGGACCGACGGGTTGCCCAGCTTCGTCTTCGTCTGGCCCTCGAACTGCGGCTCGCGGAGCTTCACGGAGATGATCGCGGCGAGGCCCTCACGGCAGTCGTCGCCGGTCAGCACGTCGTCCTTCTCCTTGAGCAGGCCCTTCTCCTTGGCGTACTCGTTGAGCGTGCGCGTGAGCGCGGCCTTGAAGCCGGACAGGTGCGTGCCGCCCTCGTGCGTGTTGATGTTGTTCGCGAACGAGAAGGTGGACTCCACGTAGCTGGAGTTCCACTGCATCGCGACCTCGACGTGGCCCTCGTCGGTCTCGTTCTCGAAGTAGATGACCTGCTTGTGGATCGGGTCCTTCCCGTCGTTGACATGCGCGATGAAGTCCCGGATCCCGCCCTCGAAATGGAAGTCTGCGGTCTGGCCGCCGGCGCGCTCGTCGATCAGCTCGATCCGCAGACCGCTGGTCAGGAACGCCATCTCCCGTATCCGCGACGCCAGCGTGTCGAAGGTGAAGTCGGTCTCGTCGAAGATCTCGGCGTCCGGCAGGAACGTCACCGTCGTGCCGGTGTCGGCCGTCTTGTCGCCTTTCGCCATCGGCGTCAGCGGATCGCCGCGCTCGTAGTCCTGCGTCCAGACGTACCCGTCGCGGCGCACCTCCACATGCAGGCGCTCCGAGAGCGCGTTGACCACCGAGCTGCCGACGCCGTGCAGCCCGCCGGACACCTTGTAGCCGCCGCCGCCGAACTTGCCGCCGGCGTGGAGCTTCGTCAGAACGACCTCGAGCGCGGACACCCCGACGCCTT
This sequence comes from Gaiellales bacterium, assembly GCA_036403155.1. Classification (GTDB taxonomy): domain Bacteria; phylum Actinomycetota; class Thermoleophilia; order Gaiellales; family JAICJC01; genus JAICYJ01. The sequence goes on from DASWRM010000007.1 coordinate 60,432, forward strand.
CCATCACCGCGACCGGGATGCCGCGGCCGTTGTCAGCGACGGTGCACTGGCCGTCGGGGTGGAGCGTTACGACGATGTGGTCGCAGTAGCCCTGCAGCGCCTCGTCGACGCTGTTGTTGACCAGCTCGATGATGAGATGCTGGAGGCCGTTGGGGCCCGTCGATCCGATGTACATGCCGGGCCGGCGGCGAACCGCCTCGAGCCCTTCAAGAACTGTGATGTCTTTGGCGTCATAGCCGGACTTTGGCAACAGAAACCCGCTTGAAATCGAGGAAAACCTACGTCTCGTAGTCTACCAGAGGGCACCGCTGGAGCCCGCGTGGAAACGTGTCAGGACGGTGTCACGAATCCCGCGAGAGCGCGGCTGCGATCGCCCGCTCGGCGGCTTCGCGAAGGTCCGGGTCGGCGATCGACGACGCAAGCTCCCGCGCCTGCATCAGCTGCTCGGCGCTGGGAGCCCGCGAGGGCGCCGGGGCACGGCGCCCGGCCGACGGATCCGGCGCATCGACGTTGCCGACCTCGAACCGCAGCGGCGGCGCCTCTCCACCCAGCGCCGTGGCCAGCCGGCCCCGCAGCTGCCGCTCGAGCAACGTCAGCTCGCTCGCCCACGCTGCGCTGGCGCAGTGCACGACGAGCGCGTCGCCGGCCCGTCGCACCGGAAGCGAGCGGCGCGCCACATCGTCGCCGACCGCCGCCGCCCAGACGCCGCGGGCCTGGGCCACCAGCGGGTCGACCTGCGGCACGCGGCCGATGCGCCGCACGTCGTCGCTGATCTTGCGCAGCTCGCTCACGCGGCCACACGTCCCGCGTCGACCGACAGCAGCGCAGCCTCCCGGGAGCCGAGGTCGGCACGGTCGGTGGTCGTCACGATCGTCTGGTCGAACCGCTCGACGGCGCGCAGCAGCAGCGACCGCCGCTGAGCGTCGAGCTCTCCGGTGACGTCGTCCAGCAAGAGCAACGGCGGCTCGTCGCGCTCCTCGGCGAGGAGGTCGGCCTCGGCCAGCAGGAGGGCCAGCAGCGCACGGCGCTGTTCGCCCTGCGAGCCGTAGAGCCGCAGCTCACGGTCGCCCTCGAGCAGCGCGACATCGTCCAGGTGCGGCCCCGCGCCGGTCACAGCCCGCTCGATGTCCCGCGTCCGGCGCACGGCCAGCGCCTCGGCCATGTGCGTCTGGGCCGGGATGTTGGGGGCGTAGCGGAGCGGCGACTCGCCCGGCTCGCCGCCAAGTTCCGCAAGCCGCTGCGCGAACGGCGCCGCCAGGCGGGAGACCAGGCGGGCTCGCGCGGCGACCAAATCCTCCCCGGCCTCGGCCAGCAGCCTGTCCCACGGCTCGAGCGCCTCGGGGCGCGCCCCGCCGGCGCGCACGCGCCGCAGCAGATGGTTGCGCTGGGCGAGGCGGCGCGCGTACTCGGCGGAGCGCGCGGCGAGCGCCGGCCAGAGCCGTGCCAGCGCACGGTCGAAATACGCCCGGCGAAGCGCCGGCGCGCCCTGCACGAGGCGAAGCCGGTCGGGCGTGAAGACGAGCACCGGAAACCGGCCGAGCAGGCGCTCGACCGAGCGCTCGGGCGCGCCGTCCACCGTCACGCGCTTGGGCTCACCGGGCCGGTAGCCGATCTCGACGGCGATCTCGCGCTGACGCAGCCCGGCGCGGCTCTCGACCCGTGTCAGCTCCGCGCCGAACCGGACGACCTGCGCCTCGTTCGAGGTACGCGGCGAATAGCCAAGCAGGCCGAAGTGCACCATCTCGATCAGCGCCGTCTTGCCGGCGCCGTTGGGGCCAACCACGCCCACCAGCCCGCCGGGGAGCTCCACCTCGACGCGCTCGTAGCAACGGAAATCCGCTCCCCGGACGGCTACGGCGCGCACGGCGCCGCTGTCAGGACGGCAGGCGGATGGGCATGATCAGGTACCAGAACGACCCGTCGTCGCCCTGGAGCAGCCCTGGCCGCAGCGAGCTGATCAGCCGGAGGCGGACGGTGTCGCCCTCCACGCTCTCGACGCCGTCGCGCAGGAAGTCCGGGTTGAAGCCGATCTCGAGCTTGTCGCCGTGGAAGTCCACCGGCAGCGACTCACGCGCTTCGCCAACGTCCTGCGTCTGCGCCGTCAGGGTGAGCGACCCCTCCTCGAAGCTCAACCGCACCGGCAGGTTGCGCTGGGCCATGAGCGCCGTCCGGCGGATGACGTCCAGCAGCTCGTCCTTGGAGATGCTGACCTCGTGCTCGAACGACTGCGGCAGCAACTGGCGGTAGTTGGGGAACTGCCCGTCGATCCGGCGTGCCGACAGCCACACGCCGTCCATCCCGAACAGCACCTGGTTCTCCTGCACCGAAACCTCGAGCTTGTCACCGGATGCGATCCGCGCGATCTCGGTGAGCGCACGGGCCGGCACGATCGCCTGGACCTCGCCGGTCGCGCCCGGCAACGCCGACTCCTTGACCGAGAGCCGGTAGCTGTCCGTCGCGGCCATGGTGACGGTGCCATCGCCGAGCTCGACCAGCACGCCGGTCAGCACCGGGCGGGACTCGTCCTTGGACGCCGCCCGCCCCACGTGTGCCACGGTGTCGACGAACGCATCGCGGTCGACGGTGAACGACGATCCACCGGGCATGGGGAGCTGGGGGAAATCCTCGGCGCTCTGGGTGCTCAGCGAATAGCGGCTGGGACCGCACTCGAGCTGCGCTGCGCCGGTGCCACCCGGCTGCGAGACGGTGACGTCCTCGGCCGGCAGCGCGCGCACGATGTCGAGCAGCAACCGGCCCGGGAGCACCACGTCTCCCGGCTCCTCGACACGGCAGCTCAGCGGCACCCTCAGCGAGATCTCCATGTCCGTGGACGCGAGCTCGGCGCCATCGGGCGTGGCGCGCATCAGGACGCCCGACAGGATCTGCACGGTCGATCGCTGGGACACCCCACGGGCCGCGATCTGCAGTTTCGCCAGGAGCTCATCCTGGGAGCAGACGATCTTCATACAGGTGCGCTCCTCACTACTGCATCTTCTTGGTTTAAGGAATTAAAGGAGGTTATAGGAGTAGGCCCTGTGCATGGTGCGGAAAAGTGCCGCAAGGCCGCATCGCTCCTGTGCCTGCGGCGTTGACGGGCTGGTGGAAGGAGTTGGTGGTTGTCCACGGCGCGGCTCCCGTCGTTCGTTCCACCTGGGGAATGCCGTGGGTCCATCCGCGAGTGTCCACAGCGGTCCCACCGTGTTGTCAACGGCCCTGCTTGATGCGGGTGGTGAGCTCCTGGACGACGTTGAAGGCCTCGCGGTCCTCCTTGAGGACACGCGCGATCTTGTTCACGCCGTGCAGGACGGTGGAGTGGTCGCGGCCGCCGAACTTGGCGCCGATCTTTGGAAGCGAGGCGTCCGTCAGCTCGCGGCACAGGTACATCGCGATGTGCCGCGGATAGGCGATCGACTGCTGGCGACGGTCACCGCGGAGCTCGGCGATGGAGAGGTGGAAGAGCTCGCTGACCGCGCTCTGGATGTGCTCGATGGTGATCGGCCGCGTTGGCCCGTGGGGAAACAGGTCCCGCAGCACCTCTTCGGCGACGCCGGTGGAGATCGGCCTGCCGGTCAGCGACGCATATGCCACGACGCGTGTCAGCGCCCCCTCCAGCTCGCGGATGTTCGTCGTCACCCGGTCGGCGATGTAGGTCAGCACCTGGGGATCGGGGATCTCGATCGACTCCGTCATCACCTTCTTGCGAAGGATCGCAATCCGCGTTTCCAGGTCAGGCGGCTGGACGTCTGTGATCAGTCCCCACTGAAAACGCGAGCGCAGTCGGGACTCGAGCGTTGCCAGTTCGTGCGGCGGCCGGTCCGACGACAGGACGATCTGCTTCCCCGCCTCGTACAGGCTGTTGAACGTGTGGAAAAACTCCTCCTGGAGGCGCTCCTTGCCCTCGATGAACTGGATGTCGTCGACGAGCAGCAGGTCGTAGGTGCGGTAGCGCTGCTTGAAGCTGACCATGCGCCCATCCCGCATGGAATCGACGAACTCGTTCAGCACGGTCTCCGTTGTGACGTAGCGGACGTTCAGCCGCGGGTGCTGCTGGAGCACGTAGTGGCCGATCGCCTGCAGCAGGTGCGTTTTCCCCAGGCCGGTGCTTCCGTGGATGAAAAGCGGGTTGTAGGACTGCGCCGGCGCCTCGGCCACGGCCAGCGCGGCCGCGTGTGCAAAGCGGTTGCTCGCACCGATCACGAAGATGTCGAACGTGTACTTCGGATTGATGCCGGTCGCCGCCACCGGCGGAGCGGTCGCGGTGTCCTCCTCGGCCTCCTCGGCCCGGGCCTCGGGCGGGTCCGGGTCCGCGTCTGCGGGACGTGCGACGGCCTCGGCGACCGCCACGCGCAGCTCCACGACCAGCTCGTGCTCGGCGGCGGCGGCGTCCAGCAGGCTGCCGAAGTGGCCCTCGATCCAGTTCTTCGTGAACTCGTTGGGCACGGTCACCACGAGCCGTTCGTCCTGCTGATCGACGCCGTGCGCACTTCCGAACCAGGTCGTGTAGGTGCCCTCGTTCAGCATCTGCTGGAGGCGCTGGGAGATCGTCTCCCAGCTGCTGCTGGCGATCGGCTGGTGCTGCATCGAACGGCGAGTGTAACCGGCTCCGCTCGGCGCGTACAACAGCAACGCACGCCGGCCGCTGCAGACGAGAACATGGGAAATTGCAGGCACAACGGCGGTTTCCCACACGCCCGTCCACACATGTGGAAACCCCTTCCCACACGGCACCGAACTGGGAAAAGGCCTGCTCGGCGCATCATTGCCGATACCGCGCGACGGATTCGCCCGGCACCCTTTTCCACAGTGAAAAAATCTTCGCGCACCGAGCGAGGATGCGGCGGATCGGCGGGCGGACCGGCTGCTCTATACTCCCGCTCCCATGAAGCGCACCTATCAGCCCAACACCCGCAAGCGCGCAAAGACCCACGGTTTCCGCAAGCGCATGAGCACCCGTGCCGGCCGCGCGGTGCTGAAGCGGCGCCGCCTCCGTGGCCGGAAGCGCCTCTCCGCCTAGGTGCCGGCCGACATGACCGGCGACCCCGTGTCCGCCTCGCCGGCGGCGCCCAAGCGCGGCCGCTTGACCCGTGCCGCGGAGTTCGACGCGGTCAGCCAGCTCGGCCGCTCGGTGGGCGGGCGGTACCTGACGCTCCGCTACCGGACGGCGGAGGGTGGCGAGGGCGCACGCGTCGGGTACGCGGTGCCACGCAAGGTCGGTGGAGCGGTCGACCGCAACCTGGTCAAACGTCGCCTGCGTGAGGCCGTCGCGCGGCACGACGCGCTGCTGCAACCCGCCACCGACTACGTGCTGATCGCGCGGCCGGGGCTGGCGGCCGCCGCGGACGCCCAGGGATTCGACTGGCTGTCGGGTCAGGTCGAGGAGCTGCTGCGCGCGGCCGCCGAGAGGCCGGCCGGCACGTGAGGTCCGCGCTTATCTGGGCGCTGCGCGTGCTTCGAGCAGCGCTCGTGCCGTTTCAGGCGATGACCTCGCTCACTCCCCGGACATGCCGGTACGAGCCGACCTGTTCGCACTACGCCGAGCAGGCGATCCGCCGGCATGGCGCCGTCCGCGGCCTGCTGCTGGCGATCCGGCGGCTCGGGCGCTGCCATCCGTGGTCGCGTGGCGGCTACGACCCGGTGCCCGGGGAGCAGCAGGCGGTGCGCCCGTGATCGAGCTCTTCATCGTTCTGCAGCAGATCGAAGACGTCCTGCTGCACGTCATCAAGTTCTACCACGACACGGTCGGCGTTCCGTGGGGCTGGGCCATCGTCATGCTCACGGCCACCGTCCGGATCGCGATCCTTCCGCTGACCATCAAGCAGTTCCGGTCGATGGCCGCCATGCAGCGGATCCAGCCGAAGGTGAAGGCTCTCCAGAACAAGTACAAGGGCAAGAACGACCCGGATGCCAAGAAGGAGATGCAGAAGGAGCTGATGGAGCTCTACCGGGAGCACAACGTCAACCCCTTCGCCTCGTGCCTTCCCCTGGTCTTCCAGATGCCGGTGTTCATCGGCCTCTACCAGACGCTCCGCAACTTCCATCCCAGCGGCGACCGGTCGTTCCTGGGGATCCACGACATCTTCGTGAACCTGGGCACCATCGGCGGCGCGACCGAGATCATCATGGTGGCCGCCTACTGCCTCTCGATGCTCGGCTCCACGCTGCTCTTCTCGTTCGTGCAGGACCGCCAGCAGAAGTTCCTGTTCGCCAGCATGTCGGTGATCTTCATCCCGTTCATCATTCGGGTGCCGGCCGGCGTCGGCATCTACTGGATCACCACCAACCTGTGGACGATCGCCCAGCAGGGCATCGTCAAGCGGACGATGGGCCACCACTTCCCGGTCGTCCAGAAGGACGAGCGTGACAAGCATGCCCAGCAGCCGCGAACGTCGCGCAATCCGCCGAAGCCCGACGGCGGCGCGGGCAAGGCCAAGGGCCCGAACCGCTCGCAGTCCCGGCGGCCGAAGAAGCGGCGATGAGCGAGCAGCGCGCGGAGGTAGAGGCCTCCGGCGAGACGGTCGGTGAGGCTCGGTGGTCGGCGCTGCACGAACTGGAGCGGCGGTTTCCTGCGCTCGACCGCGATGCCGTCCAGTTCGTCGTGCTCTCGGAGGGTGAGCGGGGCCTGCTCGGCGTCGGCTACCAGCCCGCTCGAGTGCTCGCGTCGGTCGTGGTCGACGCCGCGGCCGCGCCCGCCCAGCGGGCGCCGGCAAGGGCCGGCCAGGAGGACTCGCCGGGCGCGGCCGCTGTGCGCGAGCTGCTCGAGCAGGTGGTGGCGGCGCTGGCGATCGACGGCGACATCGACGTGACCGAGCGCGACGGCGCGGTGACCGCAACTGTGCATGGGAGCGACCTCGGGCTGCTGATCGGCAAGCACGGCCAGACGATCGACGCCATCCAGTATCTCGCCAACGCCATCCAGCATCGTCGTGCCGCGGAGCCGCTCGAGGTGATCGTGGATGCCGAGGGCTATCGGAAGCGCCGGGAGCGGACGCTCACCGAGGTCGCCGCCCGCGCCGCCGCGGATGTCCGCCGGACCGGCCGGGCCGTCGAGCTTGAGCCGATGACGTCGGCGGAGCGGAAGATCGTGCACGCGAAGGTGCAGTCGATGGGCGGACTGGCCACCGCCAGCGAGGGTGGCGAGCCGAACCGCTACGTCGTCGTGCGGCCGGCTGACGACGAGGTGTAACACGTGAAACACCCCGAGCCGGCGCTCGAGCGGTACTGCCGGCTGGTCGCCGCCGCCGATGTCTCCGTCACCGGGCTGCGGTCGGTGGACGCCATCCGGGCGGAGCTCGTGGACGACGCGCTCGCCGCTCGCCCGCTGATCGGCGACGCGCTGCCCGGCCGCACCATCGACGTCGGCAGTGGCAACGGCTCCCCCGGGATCCCGCTGGCACTGGTCTACGACGCGCCGGTGACGCTGCTCGACGCCGTGGCGCGCAAGGTACGGTTCATGGAGCGGGTGGCCGGCGAGCTGGGCCTGGCGGCCACGGTCGTGGCTGAGCGGTCGGAGACGTACGCGCGCGGCGACGGCCGTGACCGCTTCGACCTGGCGCTCGCCCGAGCGCTTGCGCCGCCCCCGGTCGCCGTGGAGCTGTGCCTCCCCCTGGTGCGGCCGGGTGGCCGGCTGATCCTCTGGACCGGCCGGGTGCGCCCGGAGCTGCTGGAGCCTGTCTGCGCGCTGCTGTCGGCGGGGATCGGAAGGACGCACCTCGCCGGCGGGCGCATGCTGCTCGAGATCCTCAAGCACGGCCCGACCCCTGATCGCTTCCCGCGGCGCCCGGGGATGGCCGGGAAGCGTCCGCTCGCGTCGCTACCATCGGACTGATGACCTCCCGGGTGTATGCCCTGGCCAACCAGAAGGGCGGCGTGGGCAAGACCACGACCGCCATCAACATGGCGGCCTGCGTGGCCGAGGCCGGCACGCCGGTGCTGCTGATCGACCTCGATCCCCAGGCCAACGCGACCACCGGGCTCGGATTCCGCCCTGACGACCTGGCGGCGAGCACCTACGACCTGCTGCACGGACGCGCGCTCGACGATGTGGTGCTCGAGACCGGTGTCCCGAACCTGTTCCTGGCGCCCTCGCATCCGGATCTGGCCGCGGCTCAGGTGGAGCTTGCGCACGGGGACATGCTGCTCCGCGATCTGCTGGCCGGCACCGGCGAGCGCTACCCCTACGTGTTCGTGGACTGCCCGCCGTCGCTCGGCCTGCTCACCGTGAATGCCCTGTCTGCGGCAAACCGCTTGATCGTGCCGGTGCAGTGCGAGTACTACGCGCTGGAGGGCCTGGCCCAGCTGCTCCAGAGCGTCGAGCTGGTGCGAACGCGCCTGAATCCGCGCCTGGGGGTGACCGGGGTGCTGCTGACGATGTACGACGCACGCACGACGCTCGCTCGCGATGTGGCGAGCGAGGTGCGGGAGCACTTCGGCCCGCTGGTCTTCGACACCGTGGTGCCGCGCAGCATCCGCCTGGCCGAGGCGCCAAGCCATGGTGTACCGATCACGCGGTACGATTCGAGGTCCGCGGGGGCGGATGCGTACTATCGGGTAGCGCTGGAGGTCGTCGAGCGTGGCTAAGAATCGGGGATTGGGTCGAGGGCTGGCCGCGCTCGTGGCGGAGTTTCCGGCTGGGCAGGTCATGCTGATGGAGCTGGAGATGTCGCAGATCCGGCCGAACCCCCGTCAGCCGCGAACCGTGTTCGACGCTGACGCGATCGAGGCGCTCGCAGAGTCGATCAAGAGCGAAGGCGTGGTGCAGCCGATCATCGTTCGCGATTCCGGCGACGGCTATGAGATCGTTGCGGGCGAGCGCCGGTGGCGCGCTGCGCAGCGTGCCGGCCTGACGACGATTCCGACGATCGTGCGGCCTTTGGACGAGCGCGAGGCGATGATCATGGCGCTCGCGGAGAATGTCGCGCGCGAGGATCTTAACCCGGTGGAGCAGGCCCGGGCCTATGCCGTCCTGGCCGACGAGCTCGATCTCAGTCAGACCGAGATCGCTCGCCGTGTCGGCAAGAGCCGTCCCGCCGTCGCCAATACGATGCGGCTGCTCGAGCTGCCTGACGACGTGCTCGGGATGATCTCCGCGGGCGAGCTGTCCGAGGGCCATGGACGTGCGCTCCTCCTCACCGCCGGGCAGGACGAGCGCCGTGCGCTCGCCAAGCGCGCGGCGGCGCGCCGGCTGTCCGTGCGCGAGCTGGAAGCGGCCGCCAAGCGGGCCGGCCGTGCGCGTCCCCCGAAGCGCCCGGTGACCGGGTGGGTCGACGAGGAGCTGGCCAACCTGGCCGTCGACGCGGCGTGGCAGTCACTCAAGCTGCGAGCGTCGGTCAAATCCGGCCCGCGCGGCGGGTCGGTGGAGATCAGGTTCGGATCCCCGGCCGAATTAGGACGGATCATCGACCAGCTTCGCGCCGAGCGCGTCAGCTGGGCCGACTGACGGCGCCTGCCGGCCCGCCGGGTTACCCACCATCGGGTCGATATACTCCGCCTCCCGGGCGATTAGCTCAGTCGGTTAGAGCGCCGCTCTGATAAGGCGGAGGTCCCTGGTTCGAATCCAGGATCGCCCACTTCCCCGGGTCACGCCCGCCACGGTTAGATCGCCGAGCACAGTGGCATAATCGAAGGCGTGCAGGAGGTCAGCATCTACGGGGTGTCGTTCGACATGGTCGGCAAGCAGCCGATCGTGTTGCTGAAGACCCTGAACGGGAACAAGTTCCTGCCGATCTGGATCGGTCACCCGGAGGCGGCGGCCATCCTGGTCAAGCTGCAGGGATCGCCGACGCCACGGCCCATGACCCACGACCTGGTTGCCGAGATGCTGGGGGAGCTGAACGCGCAGGTCACCAAGATCGCGGTGACGGAGCTGCGCGAGAGCACCTTCTATGCCGTCATCACCCTCCAGGTGAACGGCTCCGAGATCGACGTGGACTCGCGTCCGTCGGACGCCCTGGCGCTCGCCGTTCGCACCAGCGCGCCGATCTTCGTCGCCGACCAGGTGATCGACGACTCCGCAATCGAGTTCGGTGGCGAGCCCGAGGAGGAGCAGGAGGTCGTCGACGAGTTCCGAAAGTTCCTCGAGAACGTCAACCCCGACGACTTCGCCAGCTCCTGAGCGCCCCGCCTTGCGGGCGGCGCCCACTCCTGCTTTGCTAGGGGCTCCCTCGAGAAAGGACCTTCGATGCGCAACGGCGGTGGGTCGGCGCGGTTCGCGGAGCGCGAGGTGCACGGAGTCGGCGATGATGGCGGGCGGGAGCTGATCACCATCTGGATCGAGCGCCGGCCCGGAGCGGTGTGGGCCGTGGGGCGCGCCGTCGACGTGCAGGAGCGGGCGGACGGGGCCGTCCGCGAGGACGACCTCGTCTTCGAGGGCTACGAGATGGGCGACGCGCTGGAAGCGGCCAACGACGCGCTCAGCTCGGACCTCGAGATCAGCCGGCGGGACGGCCGTTCTCAGGACGTGGAGCCGTTCCACGAGCGCGAGCTGCTGGAGCCGCTCGAGCGCTGGTTCTTCGGCCGCACGCCGCGCTAGCGCTCAGCCGGCCACCGTCACGGCCAGCAGGACGACGTTCATCGCGATCACGAGGCACGCCACGAGGATCGCAAGCGCGCGGATTCCCTTTCCGTTGGCGAGGTCGCCCATCACGTCGCGGCGGTTCGTCAGCCAGACGAGCGGCACCACCGCGAACGGCAGCGTCATCGAGAGCACGACCTGGCTCGCAACCAGCGTCGTCAGGGTGTTCACGCCGAGCCCGATCACGACCATCGCGGGCACCATCGTCACCAGCCGGCGGAGGAAGACGGACACACGCCACTGCATGAACCCGTCCACGATCATCTGGCCGGCCATCGTGCCCACCGTCGAGGATGACAGGCCGGACGCGAGCAGTGCGATGCCGAAGGCATAGGCCGCCCCCTCGCCCAGCAGCGGCTTGAGCGTCGCCTGGGCGTCCTCGATCCCGTTGATCGGCACGCCGCCCGAGAAGAACACCGCCGAGGCCATGATCACCATCGAGGAGTTGATCAGCCAGGCACCGTTCATGGCGAGCGCGATGTCCACGAGCTCGCGACGGAAGTGCTCGTGCTTGCTGGCGCCGTCCAGCAGCCGTGCCCGGTGCTGCACGAGCCCCGAGTGCAGGTAGACGACGTGCGGCATCACGGTGGCGCCGACCATGCCGACAGCCACGTAGAGGGCGCTCGCGTCCATCCTCGGCACCAGCATGCCGGTGAGGATGCCGGCCGGGTCGGGGCTGCTCGTGAAGATCTCGAGGAAGAAGCACGCCCCGATGATCACGACGAACGCCATGATCAGCGCCTCGAAGTGCGTGTGGCCGCGCCGTTCCACGGCCAGGATGGCGAAGGAGATGACCGCCGTGATGAGCGCGGAGACGAACAGCCCGAGCCCGAACAGGATGTGCATTCCGACGGCCGCTCCCAGGAACTCGGCGAGGTCGGTGGCCATGGCGGCCGCCTCGGCGGCAAGCCACAGCCCGACGTTCGTGCGCCTGGTCGTGTGCGCGCGGATCGCCTGCGGCAGCGTCATGCCCGATGCGATCCCGAGCTTCGCCGACAGCGACTGGATCAGGATCGCCATCGCGTTGGACGCGAGCAGCACCCACAGCAGCATGTATCCGTAGTCCGCGCCGGCCTGGATGTTCGTGGCGAAGTTGCCGGGATCCATGTAGGCGACGCTGGCGACGAACGCCGGCCCGAGGAAGGGGAGGACGCGCTTGGCCCGCGCCAGCGGCGACCGCACGCCGTGAATGGGAGCCACCGCCGCCTGGAGCGACTTCGGCGTCATGAGGCCTCCACCCGGATCATCTCTGCGACACCGATACCCAGCGACCGCGGGCTGCCGTCAACCTCGATCGTCACCGGACCAGCAAACGGCGCCTTCTCGACCATGCGGACGGCGGCGGCCGGCACGACGCCCAGATCCGCCAGGTAGCGAAGCAGCTCCGGATCGCCGTCCGGCACGCGGCGCACGACGCCGGCCTGCCGCGGCTCGAGATCGGTCAGGCTGAGCAGTGTGTCGGCGGGCAGGGTGAGGTCGGGCCCGGGAATCGGGTCGCCGTGGGGGTCGGTGTCGGGATAGCCGAGCGCGCGGTCGAGTGCGGCCTCGAGCTGCTCGGAGAGGACGTGCTCGAGCCGCTCGGCCTCGACGTGGACGCTGTCCCAGGGAAGTCCCAGCGCCTCGGTCAGGTACAGCTCCAGGAGGCGATGGTGTCGCACCAGCTCGACCGCGATGCGCTCGCCGGCGTCGGTGAGCTGGGCGCCGTGGTACCGGCGATGCTCGACGAGGCCCATCTCGGCGAGCTTCTTGATCATGGCCGTCGCCGACGCCGCAGACACGTCCATCCGCTCGGCGAGCTCATTGGTCGTCGCCTTTCCCGAGCGCGTCTGGAGCAGGTAGATCTGCTTGACGTAGTCCTGGACTGCCACCGACTCCATCTAAACCGAAGTTTAGAGGAGGTTAAAGGTGCGCGTCAACCCACGATCTCGAGCGGCACGGCGGCCGGGGCGACGATGCCGGCCGCCCGCGCGGTGCGGACGAGCACGTCGAGCGCGCGCGCGCCGTCGGGGCCCAGGTCGACCGTGTGGTCGTTGACGTACAGCTCGACGTAGGGCCAGATCACGTCCTCGGTCATCTCCTGCGCGTACCGGCGGATCGTCGTCAGCGTCTCCTCGCGGTTGGCCCACCCGTAGGCGATCGACTCGCGCAGGATCTCGGTGAAGGTCTCCGCGGCGCCGTCCGGCAGCGTCCGCGAGGCCAGGATTCCGCCGAGCGGGATCGGGGCGTCCGCGAGCCGCTCGAAGGACGCGCCGAGGTCCTCGACGAGCGCCAACCCGTCCCGCTCGTACGTCAGGCGGCCCTCGTGGATGAGCACGCCGAGATCGGCGTCCCCCCGGAGCACGGCGGGCCCGATATCCGAGAAGACCGCGTGCGCGATGCGGCCACCGTCGGGGTGCAGACAGCGGTAGAGCAACGCGCCGGTGGTCGTGGGGCCGGGGCAGAGCACGCGGGCGTCCGCGGCCGGCGCGGCCCCGTTTCCCGCCGACACCAGCAGCGGCCCGACCCCGAACCCGAGCGCCGACCCGGCCGCGAGCACGACGTACCGGTCGGCGAGCAGCAGGGCGGCGTGGAAGCTCGCCTTGGCGATGTCGTAGCGACCCTCGAACAGCCCGTCGTTCAACCGCTGTACGTCGACCAGTTCCACGTCGATCTCCAGCCCACGGAGATCGATCCGCCGCTCGAGGATCGCGTGGAACGCGAACGTGTCGTTCGGGCAGGGGGAGATGCCGAGCCGCAGGGTCATTCCGCGAGCATGCTAGCCAGCACCGCCCGGACCGCCTTCAGCGCGGGAGCGATGCGCCAGTCCGCCCGGTCGCGGTGCCCGGCGTGGTTGGCCACGCCGCGCACCATCGTGCAGGACGCCCCGACAAGCGTTGCCGCAAAGGCAACCGCATATCCCTCCATCTCCTCGATGCAGGCGCCGGGCGCCTCGGCTGCCCGCTCAGCCGCCTCCTCGGGGGTGCCGGACGCCGACGCGACCGAGAGCGCCAGGCCGTCGCGCCCGTCGAGGGCCAGCTCATCGGTGGCCGCGAACCCCAGCTCTGCTGCCGACCGGCCGCCCGCGCCGACGCCGACGCAGCGCACCCGCGACGGGATCACCGCCGATCCGATCGGCGCCGCGACGGCGTCGTATGTGCCGGCGATGCCGGCAAGCACCACCCGCGCCGGGCGGTGTGCCGCCATCGCGTGCATCGCCCGCGCGCCCGCCTCGGCCAGCCCGAATCCGCACAGCTCGACGGCTCGGTCGTGAAGCCCGAGCCCGTCCGCCTCGAGGCGTGTGGGCACCAGCACCAGGGTGCCGGAGCGCCCGTTCAGACGATCTCCACCATGCGCTCGATCGCGAGCCGCGCGCGGTCGGCCACCTCGGGCGCCACCCGCACCTCATGGCGGAGGTCGCGCAGGCTGTCGCGGAGCTTGGGCAGGGTGATCTGCTTCATGTAGCGGCACACGGCCCGCTCCGACATCGCGAAGAACCGCTTGTCCGGCGCCTCCTTGCGAAGCCTGTGCAGGATGCCCGTCTCGGTGGCCACCACGAAGTCGCGCTTCGGCGAGCCGGTGGCGTGCCGCACCATGCCCTCGGTCGACAGCACGTGGGTCGTCTCGGCGAGCGACCGGTCGTGCGCGGCGGCGTACATGCACTGGCTGGCACAGCCGCACTCCGGATGGATCAGCAGGTCGGTGCCGGGCCGCTCCGCCACCATCCGGCTGACGTCCTCGGGGCGGATGCCGGCATGCACGTGGCACTCGCCCGGCCAGATCCGCATCTTCCGCCCGGTCAGCCGCTCGAGATAGGCACCGAGGAACATGTCGGGCAGGAACAGGATCTCCCGGTCCTCCGGCACCGCCTCGATCACCGCCCGCGCGTTGCCGGACGTGCAGCAGTAGTCGGAGAGCGCCTTCACCTCGGCCGTCGTGTTCACATAGCTGACGACGACCGCATCCGGGTACTCCGCCTTCCACCGCGACAGTGCCTCGGCGTCGATGCTGGCGGCCAGCGAGCAGCCGGCCTCGAGGTCGGGGATCAGCACGGTGCGGTCGGGCGCGAGGATGGCAGCCGTCTCGGCCATGAAGTGCACCCCCGCGAACACGATCACGTCCGCGTCCGTGGCCGCCGCCTGCTGGGACAGCCCCAGCGAATCGCCGACGTAGTCCGCCACGTCCTGCACCTCGGGCACCTGGTAGTTGTGGGCGAGGATGACGGCGTTGCGCTCCTCTGCAAGCGCGCGCACCTCGTCGTGCAGCCGCGTGATGTCGCTGTCGGTCAGGATGCTGATGGTGTCACCTCCATGGCGAGGTCGAGCGCGCGCACCGAGTGCGTCAGCGCGCCCACCGAGACGGCGTCGACGCCGGTCTCTGCGACCTCGCGGATCGTGTCGATGGTGATGCCGCCCGAGGCCTCGAGGCGGGCCCTGCCGTTCGCCGCGGCGACCGCCGCGCGCAGCTGCTCGGGAGGCATGTTGTCCAGCAGGATCACATCGGCGCGCGCCTCGAGCGCCTGCGCCAGCTGCTCGAGCGTGTCCACCTCGACCTCGACGGCCGCACCCGGATGCCGCTCCCTGACGCGCGCGACGGCCGCGGCCACGGAGCCGGCGACCGCCAGGTGGTTGTCCTTGATCAGGACCGCGTCATGCAGGCCGGCCCGGTGGTTCGTGCCGCCACCGCAGGCGACAGCGGCCTTGTCGAGCGTTCGCAGGCCCGGGGCGGTCTTCCGCGTGTCGAGCACGGCGACGCCCGTCCCGTCGACCGCGTCGGCATACCGCCGCGTCGTGGTCGCGATGCCCGACATGCGCTGGAGGATGTTCAGCGCCGTCCGCTCGGCGGTGAGCAGTGCCCGCATCGATGCGTGGATGCGCGCGACGAGTGCCGGGACGGTGTCGATCCGGGTGCCCTCCTCGGCCAGCCGTTCCAGCCGCGCATCGGGGTCGAGCCGCTGGATGACCGCGAATGCCGCATCGAGCCCGCAGACGACACCCGCTTCGCGCAGCACGATGCCGGCGCTGCCGCGCAGGCCGGCGGGGACGATCGAGTCCGTCGTCACGTCGCCGTCGCCGACGTCCTCGGCGAGCGCCTCGTCGATCACACGGTCGAGTGCAGCTCTGGACATGGGAGGTGGCGGAGGTAGGCGGAATCCTCGTCCGGGTGGTCGAGGCGGACGTGCGCGCCGCGGGTCTCCTCCCGCGCGAGCGCCGAGCGGGCGATCATCTGCGCGACGGTGACGGGGTTCGACGCCGGCCGGTCGTCCAGCCAGTCGATCAAACGACTCAGGCCGGCGGCGTCGCGGAGCGGCCCCGCGCCCTCCCACATGCGGCGCCGCAGGTCGCCGAGCGGAGCGCGCGCCAGCGGCCGCAGCGGCGGCGCACCGCACTCGACGGCGTCATGCCCGGCCGCGAGCCCGGCCTCGACCGCGCGATGCGAGAAGACGAAGCACTCGAGCAGCGAGTTGGAGGCAAGGCGGTTGGCACCGTGAACGCCGCTGGATGCGCACTCGCCGCTGGCGTAGAGCCCGCGGAGGCTGGTGCCCCCGTCCGGTGCGGTCGCGATCCCGCCCATCAGATAGTGCGCGGCGGGTGACACCGGCAGCGGGTCCCTGGTCAGGTCGAGCCCGGCCTCCTGGGCGCCGGTGACGAGGTTGGGGAAGCGCATGCGAATCGTCTCGCTGTCCAGGTGCGCGAGCGTGAGATAGCTGGGACGGCCGCCGGCCAGGCGCGCCTGGATCTCGCGGGCGACCACGTCGCGAGGGGCCAGCTCGCCGTCGGCATGGACGTCGAGCATGAATCGTGCGCCCTGCTCGTCCACGAGGTGGGCGCCCTCTCCGCGGGCCGCCTCGGAGATCAGGAACGCGCGGTCGCCGACCGCGAGGGCGGTCGGGTGGAACTGGACGAACTCCATGTCCCTGATCGCGGCGCCGGCGCGATGGGCGATCGCGATGCCGTCGCCGAGGGCTCCCGGCGGGTTCGTCGTGCGTGCGTACAGGGCGGCTGCTCCGCCGGTGGCGATCAGCGTCATCCGGGCGCGGACGGCGAGCAGCTCGTCGTGGCCGAGCACCCAGGCGCCGCCGCAGTCCTGCCCGTCGGCGATCAGCTCCAGCACCGCCGCATGCTCGAGCACGCGGATGCGGGGCTCGGCGAGCACCTGCTCGATCAGGGTGGTGGCGATCCGCTCGCCGGTGGCGCTGCCTCCGGCGTGGAGAATGCGCCTGCGCCCATGCCCGCCCTCGCGGCCGAGCGCCGGGAGTCCCGCCTCGTCAAGGTCGAAGGCTACCCCGAACCGCTCGAGGTCGCGGATCCGCTCGGGGCCCTCGTGCACGAGGATCCGCACGGACGCGGGGTCGCACAGCCCGCGACCGGCTGCCAGCGTGTCCGTCATGTGCAGTGCCGGGTCGTCGTCCGGCGCGATCGCGGCGGCGACCCCGCCCTGCGCGTAGAAGGAGTTCGACGAGCGCAGCGACCCCTTGGTGACGAGCACCACGTCGGCCGCGCTTCGGGCGGCCTGCAGCGCGGCGTACAGCCCCGCGAGCCCGGCTCCGGCAACGAGCAGATCGGCTGGCGGGTGGGCATCCGGCTTCACGGCCGGGGCATATTAGCTCAAGTGACTAAAACTCGCCCGGGAATACCTCGGCGTCCGCCACGTTGACCAATCGTGATGCTGCTGGTTGCTGATAGCGTGAGGCTGATGGCCGACGCCACTTCCGACGACGCGGAGGAGCCCGCCGGTTCTGACCGCGCCCGCGAGGCGGGCGAGCGCGCGCACTTCGAGGAAGAGGCGCTCGCGCATGCCGACCAGCTCTACCGGATCGCGCTTCGTCTGAGCGGGTCGTCCCAGTCCGCCGAGGAGCTCGTGCAGGAGACGTACCTCCGCGCGTTCCGCGGCTGGCGCAGCTACCGGCCGGGCAGCAACCTGGCCGCCTGGCTCGCGACCATCCTGCGAAACGCGTTCCTGGACGAGGCGCGCAAGCAGCAGCGCCGCCCGGCGCAGGAGTCGTTCGAGGACACCACCGAGTACTACCTGTACAACCAGCTCGCGGAGTCCGGCGGCGAGCCGCAGGAGGCGGTTCTGAACCGTCTCGCCGGCGGCGCGATCGTGGACGCGCTGGCCGACGTCCCACCCACGTTCCGCGAGGTGGTCGTGCTCGTCGACATCGGCGATTTCAGCTATCAGGAGGCTGCGGACATCCTGGGCGTGCCGATCGGCACCGTGATGTCGCGGCTGCACCGGGGCCGGCGCGCCCTCAAACAGGCGCTCGCGCAGCGGGCGGGTGCGGAGGCACCATGACGACGAGCGTGGATCCCTGCGTCGGCGTCGAGAGCAAGCTCCAGCCATACCTCGACCGGCAGCTGACGCCGGGCGAGGTGTCGATGATCGAGCAGCACCTGGGCGATTGCGCGTACTGCCGGGAGCGGTACCACTTCGAGGCGAAGCTCCGCGACACGGTCAAGACGGTCTGCTGCGGCGATCCCGTGCCCGAGGGGCTGGTCGACCGCGTGCGCCTGCACTGCCGCGGTCACCGCGAGGCGTAGTCGACGTCGCCCGGCGCCGGGAGATCCGAGCAATCCACGAGCGCGACGGCGACCGTCCGTCCGGGCGTGTCGCCGGTGTCCGGGAGCCCGGGCCACTCCGCGCGCGGGAGCACCACGGGGTGCGCCCGGCCGCTGCCGTAGTCAGCGGCCCGCGCACCGCGGCCGGCTGCCACCCTGCGCACCGCCTCGGCGCTCAGCGCCGGCCCGTCGCCGAGCACGACCAGCGCCTCGTCCACCTCGACCGGCAGCGATGCCAGGGCGCAGCGCAGCGAGGCGGCCTGGCCGGCGCGCCACGCGCCGCAGGTGACCGGCTGCGCGCCGTGCAGCGGCACCCGCGCGAGGATCTCCTCGGCACGGGCGCCGAGCACCACGCGCCGCGTCTCGACGCCCGCGTCGGCCACCGTCGCGCAGACCACCTCCAGCATCGGCCGGCCGCCGACGTCGTGCAGCTGCTTGGCGCCTCCGTAGCGGCGCCCTTCGCCGGCGGCAAGGATCACGGCTGCGAGCACGCGCCAACCGTAGCCGAGCGCCACCTGCTAGGTTCTCGGCCATGACCAGACCGCTCCTCATCCATGCCGACTCCATGCGCGACGCGGACATGTTCGTGGCCACCGGCGTCACCGTGGTCGACCCGTTCACGTACCTCGAGCTGGACGGCAGGCGGATCATCGTCGCCAGCGTGCTCGAGGCGGACGTGATCCAGCGCGACTCCCGTGCCACGGAGGTGTGGCGCGACGACGATTTCGGCACGCGCGATCTCGTCAGGCAGGGATGGGACTACGAGGACGCGGTCATGGAGCGGGTGCGCCGCGTGCTCGAGCGAGCCGGGGTGGCCGAGGTCGCCGTGCCCCCGTCGTTCCCTGTCGCGCTGGCGGACTACCTGCGCGCGAAGGACGTCGCGGTGGTGCCCGACCGTGCCGCATTCGAGGCGCTACGGCGAAGCAAGGACGCAGAGCAGCTCGCCGCGATCCGTGCCGCGCAGCGCGCCACGGAGGCGTCCTTCACAGCGGCTCGCGAGCTGCTCGGCTCGGCGTCTCCGGGGCCGGACGGTCTCGTCGCCGGCGGCGAGCCGGTCACCAGCGAGCGGGTGCGCGATGCCATCGTGCAGACCCTGCGCGCGCACGGGTGCGAGGGCGAGCCGCCGCTGGTCGGAGCCGGCCCGACCGGAGCACGGGTGCACGACCTCGGCAGCGGCCCGATCCACCCGAACGAGCCGATCATCATCGACGTTTTCCCGCAGAACGCGGCGAGCCGCTACTGCGCCGACATGACGCGCACCTTCTGCTGGGGCGATGCGCCGGACCGGCTGAAGGCGATGCACGCTGCGGTGCTCGAGGCGCTCCGTCGCAGTACCGAGGCGATCGCGCCCGGGGTCTCCGGCGAGCGGCCGTGGGAGGTGGCGTGCGACGTGATCGAGGCTGCCGGGTTCCGCACGACCCGCCAGCTCGGCGAGGGCGAGACGCTCGACGAGGACTTCTTCCACGGCCTCGGCCACGGCGTCGGGGTCGAGGTGCACGAGGCTCCGAACATGGGGCTCGGTGCACGCGAGGAGCTCCGTGCCGGCGACGTCGTGACCGTCGAACCCGGCGTGTACCGCAAGGATTTCGGCGGCGTGCGGCTCGAGGATCTGGTGCTCGTCACCGACGGCGGGCACGAGGTGCTCACCGACTACGACTACGAGCTCGAGATCCGGCCCTAGCCAACGGCGCCGCCGTCAGGCGGCGATGACGTCCAGGAACCGCTGCTGGTCGTCGAACGGCCCTACGATCGCGAGGTTGAGGCCGTCGTCGACCACGACTTGGCGGGCGACTCGCTGGATGTCCTCTGCGGTGACGCGCTCGATTCCCTCCAGCACCTCGTCGATCTCGGCCACCTTGTCCTCGAGCACCTCGCGCCGCAGGCCGAACATCAGCAGGCCCTTGGGGTCCTCGAGCTGCAGCACCATGCGGCCCTTGAGGTAGTTCTTGCAGCGCCGCAGCTCGTCGGCCGGCACCGGGTCCGCGACCAGCTTGCGGAACTCGCCCGCGATCGTCCCGACCGCCTGGTCGATGCGCTCGACATCGACCCCCGCCTGGGCGAAGAGCGTGCCCGTGTCCGCGTAGCTCTGGTGGTAGCCGTAGACGTAGTAGGCCAGGCCGAGCCGCTCGCGCACCTCGATGAACAGCCGCGAGGACATGCCGCCGCCCAACACGGTCGTCAGCACCTGCATGGCATAGCGGTCGGGGCTTCGCGTCTCGAGCCCCCGCACTCCCAGCCGGAGGTGCGCCTGATCGGAGTCGCGTGTCTCGAGCATGACCCGCGGCTCGGTCTGCACGAACTCCACCGGGGCCATGTCACCGCTGGCGCGGTCCTCCAGGTGTCCGAACTTCTCGCTCACCTCGGCGGCGAAGTCGCCGTCGACGGCACCGGCCGCTCCCACGACCATGCGGCGCGGCGTGTACCAGGCGTCCAGGTAGCCGAGGAACGTGTCCCGGGTTGCGGCGCGGATCGTCTCCTTGCGCCCGATGATGTGCCAGCCGAGCGGCTGATCGCCGTAGAGCAGCGTCTCGTACACATCGTCGACGTGGTCGCGCGGCGTGTCGACGTACATGTTCAGCTCTTCGATGATGACGCCTTTCTCCCGCTCGATCTCGTCGGGGTCGAAGCGGGACGCAAGCAGCTGATCGGAGAGCACGTCGAGCGCCAGCCGGCGGTGCTCGGCAGCGCACTTGATGTAGTAGCCGGTGTACTCCTTGCCCGTGAACGCGTTGAACTCGCCGCCGATGCCGTCGACCTCGGCCGAGATGTCCTTTGCGGTCGGCCGCTTCTCGGTGCCCTTGAAGAACATGTGCTCGGCGAAGTGCGCGATGCCGCTGGTCGGCTTGGTCTCGTAGCGGGAGCCGGCGGCGAGCATCACCATCACCGCGACCGACTTCGCGCCGGTCATGGGGTTGGTGATGACGCGCAGGCCGTTTGGAAGCTCGGTCTTGGTGAACATGGGCGTGATCGTAGTCGCAGCGGGGAACCGGTGTCGATGTGCGAGACTCGGAGCCGTGACGCCGACGCCCGACCCCTCGAGTCCGGTCCGGAGCGAGACCGTGCGGGTGGACGCGCCCGATGGCCCCGCAGACGTGCTGGTGTCCCGGCCCGAGGGCGGCGGGCCGCTTCCCGCCGTGCTGCTCTACACCGACGCCTACGGCATCCGTCCTGCGGCGCAGGCCCATGTCGAGCGCCTCGCGTCCCACGGGTACCTGGTGATTGCGCCGAACCTGTTCTACCGGCATGGTCCGCCGCGTGTCGTCCCCGACCTCGAGCGGCTGATGCGCTCGGAGGACCGCTCCGCGCTGTTCGAGGCGCTGGGGCCGAAGATGGCGGCTCTGACGCCCGACGCGACCGTGGCCGACGCCCGCGCCTGGCTGGGATGCCTGGCGGAGCGGCCGGACGTCCGCGACGGCCCGATCGGCACGGTCGGGTACTGCCTGGGCGGCCGCCTCAGCCTGCGCACCGCCGGCGCGTTTCCCGACGCCGTTTCGGCGGCGGCCAGCTTCCACGGCGGCAACCTTGCCACGACCGAGGGGGACAGCCCACACCTCGTGGCGGTGAACGCGGCGGCTGAGCTCTACATCGGCCACGCCGACAACGACCGCTCGATGGATCCGGAGCAGATGGGCAGGCTCACCAGGGCGCTCGCCGAGGCCCATGTCCGCCACACCGCCGAGCTCTACGTCGGCGCCGGCCACGGGTGGACGCAGACGGACACGCCTGTGTACGACGAGCCGTCCGCGGAGCGCCACTGGCAGCGCCTCGTGGACCTGTTCGACCGCGTGCTCGGTTAACCCGGAAGGTCGGCCAGCCGCCTCTGCACGAACGCCCGCTCGTGGGCGTCCGTGACCAGCGGCAGCGCGCGGCGATAGGCCTCACGCGCCTCGTCCAGGCGTCCCAGCCGGCGGAGCAGCTCCCCGCGCGTCGTGTGGAGATAGCGGTAGCCGTCGAGGTCGAGGGCATCCGCGATCCGCAGCCCGGCCGCCGCGCCGTGCGCTTCGGCGACGGCGACGGCCCGGTTCAGCTCGACCACCGGGGACGCGGTCAGCCGCGCCAGCTCGCCGTAGAGGACGGCGATCTGCGGCCAGTCGCGCTCCGGCTCCACATGCAGTGCCGCGATCGCCGCCTGCACGACGTAGGGGCCGCGGCCGCGGAGTGCGAGACCGCGGTCGAGCGCGGCGATGCCGGCTGCGATCTGGCGCTCATCCCACAGCGCCCGGTCCTGGTCCTCGAGCAGCACGATCGCCCCGTCCCGCACCCGCGCGTCCCGCCGGGCGTCCTGCAGCAGCATCAGCGCGAGCAGCCCGAGCGGCTCCGGCTCGTCCGGCATCAACGCGGTCAGCGCGGTGCCGAGGCGTATCGCCTCCGCCGTGAGCGTCCCTCCCGACGTATACCCCTGATTGAAGATCAGATACACCGTTGCCAGTACGGCAGACAGGCGGTCGGGAAGCAGGTGCGGCGGCGGGACGCGGAACGGGATTCCGGCGGCCGCGATCTTCTTCTTTGCGCGGACGAGCCTCTGCGCCATGGTGGTCTCGGGTACCAGGAACGCGTGTGCGATCTGCTCGGTCGTCAGCCCGCCCAGGGTGCGCAGCGTGAGCGCCACCTGCGCATCGAGCGAGAGCGCGGGGTGGCAGCACGTGAAGACCAGCTCGAGCCGTTCGTCCGGGAAGCCCGTGTCGTCCATCTCGTCCTCCACCCCCTCCACCGGCTCCAGCTGCCGGAGCTTCGCCTCGTAGGTGCGGTCGCGGCGGATGCGGTCGACCGCCCTGTTGCGGCCCGTGGCGATCAGCCAGGCGGCCGGGTGGTCGGGTGTGCCGTCGGCGGGCCATCGCTCGGCCGCCCGGGCGAACGCCTCCTGCGCGGCTTCCTCGGCGAGGTCGAAGTCGCCGAGGAAGCCGATCAGCGCGGCCAGCACGCGGCCCCAGTGGTCGCGATAGACCGCCTCGAGGTCGCTCACCACTCGGCGACCGGCCGGATCTCGATCGCGCCGCCCATCCGGGCAGCCGGGATCCGGGCGGCCAGCTCGATCGCCGCGTCAAGATCCTCGGCCTCGTAGGTCAGCCATCCGCCGAGCGCCTCCTTCGTCTCGGTGAAGGGGCCGTCGGTCGTCAGCGTGCGGCCGTCCTGCACCCGCACGGTCGTTGCCGTCTCCGGCGGCTGCAGTCCCGTGCCGGGCGTGACGCCGGGCGTCTGGGTGACGGCCTGGTAGTCGGCGTACACCTGCTGCTGCTCCTCGGCGGACAGCTTCGCCCACTCATCGGGGCTGGCCGGGGTGGGGGTGGTGCCCTGCTGGATCAAGAGCACGTACTTCATGGTGGTCCTCCTTCGGGGGAATGTAGTGCCTGGAGGACGAACGGCGGCGGCCGGAATCGACAGCGAATGACGGGGGATCAGCCGATGGCCGCGATCCGGTCGCCGAGGGCGATCGTCCCTCCGCGCAGGATGTCGGCTCGAAGCCCGCCGCGATGGACGAGAGGGCGCAGGATCCCGGGGCGCGCGAGCCGCTCAAGATGCGAGCAAGGCTCGGCCAGCCGGCGGCCGACGCATTCGGCGTCGCCCACCGCGAACCGCCGGCCGACCAGCGCGTTCAGCTCGATGCCGGTGGTGACGATGTTGCGGCGCGCTGCCTCCCACGGAAGGCCGATGTCGTCCAGCACCTCCGCCTCGACCAGGGTCAGCTGGTAGCCGCGCCCGGGCTTGCTGAACGTCCCCTGCCCGGCGTGGTAGCGGTCGCCCTCGAGCCCCCGGCCCTCCACGGCGCGTCCGGTGTCGACCCGCACCAGCGGCCGTTCGGCGGCGTCCGCCACCAGGATGGCCGCCACCCGGCCGGTACCGGGCGTCGTGCCGTATGGCTCGTCGATCGGCAGGCGGACGTCCAGGCGGGCGAGCAGCCACCCCTGCTCGATCGTCCCGCCGCCGGCGAGCACGGCCTCCGGGTCGTGGAGCGGCCCGGCGGGCGACCCGAACATGACCACCGCATGACGGCGATCGCCGCGCCGTACGCCGGCGATCCAGGGCCCCGGCCAGGCGAACGCGTCGGGATCCGCCACCGGCACGAGCCCGAGATTCCTCTCCGCCAGCCACTGGCCGAAGAAGGTGAGGGCGTCGCCGTCCGGAGCCGGCAGCTGCGACTGGAGGATGACGGCCAGGCAGTCCCGCACCTCGAGGTCGAACGGCGTCATGCCGGCATCGTAGGTGGTCGAGCGCCCTGCGAGCGCCTAGGCTCCCGCCGATGCGGATCCTCGTCGCCCGTTGCGAGATCGCCTACCACGGGCGCGCCACGACGCGGCTCGGCGCCGGCGACCGCGTGATCCTGTTCAAGCAGGACGGCTCGCTCTGCGTCCACGCGGACAAGGGGTTCAAGCCCCTGAACTACATGCCCGGGCCGACAGCCGTCAGCCAGGAGGGGGACGTCATCAGGGTCTACCGCCCGGCATCGGACGAGTCGCTCGTGATCGTCCTGCACGAGGTGTTCGCGGACGCCGAGCAACCGCTCGAGGACGATGCCGTGCTCGAGCACGAGGGCGCCGAGCGCCAGATCCACGTGCTGCTCGAGCGGGCTCCCGAGACGATCGAGGCAGGGCTGACGGTGCTCGAGCGGGAGCGGTTCACGGACACCGGGCCGATCGACCTGTTCTGCCGCGATGCCGAGGGCCGCACCGTGGTAGTCGAGGTGAAGCGGACGCGGGCGGTCGCTGCCCACGTCGAGCAGCTGACCCGGTACTGTCAGCGCGTCGATCTCGACCCTGTGCATGCTCCCTGCCGCGGTATCCTGGTCGCCCCCGAGATTGCGCCTCAGGCGCGGGTGCTCTGCGAGGCGCGCGGCTACGCCTTCGTGGAGCTCGACTTCGGCGCGTTGAAGGACGGGGCCGCGCCCGAGCTGACGCTCTTCGAGTGACGCCGGAGCTCGGCCTACGCCTGGGCTGCCGGGTGCGCGCCGCGGTCCGACGCGAACGCTGCGAACGAGGCGGACTGCTTCCGGAGGTCGCGGCGGATCATCGGCCCCATCGCGGGGAACGCGAACCGGAGCGCGCCCTTGGGCCGGAAGTCGAAGTCGCCGTGCAGCCGCGACCCGGCGCCGTCGTGGCTGAACCGGAACGTCGCCGTGATGTCCATCTGCTTGCCGGTGACCTCGAAGACGAGCAGCTCGGGCTGCCGGTGGGTCGTGATCACCGCCTCGTACTCCTGCCCGCGGTTGACCGTGAGGAACCGGGAGCCCTGACCGATCGGCTCACCGCTCAGGAGCTCCGAGCGCGACACCTGCCCGTTCCACGCCGGCTCGTTGCGGGCGTCCGCCATGGCCGCGAACGCCTCCGCTGCCGGCGCCGCGATCGTGCTGTCCGTGGTGAACGTCACGCGGCGATGCTACCGCGGCGCGGCGGATCGTGCAGCCCGCTCAGCGGATCGCCGCGACGGCCTCGAGGAAGCGGTCGATCTCCTCGACGGTCGTGTAATGCACGGCACCGACACGTACCGCGCCACCGGCGGCCTCGAGCCCCAGCCGTTCCATCAGCTCGAGCGCGTAGTAGTTGCCATCCCAGACAAATATCCCCTGGCGCCCGAGCGTCGCCGCCACATCCGCCGGCGCATGGCCCTCGACCGTGAAGGCGACGGTCGGCACCCGCCGGTCGAGGTCGCGCGTGCCGTACTGCGTCACGCCGTCGATCCCGTCCAGCCCCTCGATCAGGCGGGCCGTCAGCGTTCGTTCGTACGCGGTGATCGCCTCGGCCCCCATCGCGACCATGTAGCGCGCCGCTGCGGCGGTGCCCGCGATCCCTTCCAGGTTCACGGTGCCCGTCTCCCACGAGCCGGGCGGCTCGTCGTGCGCGGGGCGCACCTTGTACGGGCGGATCCGCTCGAGCAGCTCCGCGCGTCCGTAGAGCACGCCGACGTGCGGGCCGAAGAACTTGTAGGCCGAGCAGGCGAGGAAGTCGCACCCGAGCGCGCGTACGTCCGTCGGCCCGTGCGGCGCGTACTGGACGGCATCGACGTAGGAGATCGCGCCCGCCGCGCGCGCCATCCGGCACATCGCGGCGGCGTCCGAGATCGTTCCCGCTCCGTTGGATGCCCAGTTGAAGGCGGCGATCCGCGTCCGGTCGGACAGCGCCTGCGTGAAGTCGTCAAGGTCGATCAGGCACGTCTCCGGATCGACGTCAACGTGCCGCACGGTCAGCCCGCGGTCCTCGGCGGCCAGGAGCCACGGTGCCACGTTGCCGTCGTGGTCGACGCGCGTGACGATGATCTCGTCGCCCGGCTGCAGGCCGCGCGTCAGCGCCCGCGATGCGTGGAACGTGAGCGTGGTCATGTTGGCCCCGAAGACGACCTCGCCCGGGCTCGACCCCAGCATCGCCGCGACGTCGGCGCGTGCCCCGGCCAGCACCTGGTCGGACAGCTGCGAGGTCTCGAACGACCCGCCGAGGTTCGCGTTCGCCTGGAGGTAGTAGTCGCGGATCGCCTCGATCACCGACCCGTGCACCTGGGTGCCGCCCGGGTTGTCCAGGTAGATCCGCCCAGGCCGCAGCGACGGGAACTGGTCCCGAACCGCCTGCACGTCGAAGCTGGTCGCCGTCGCGCCGATGCGGACAGTCTAGAGGGTGCCGCCACGTCGCCGGGACATGGGATCGACCATCTAGGATCTTCGGCATGAGACTCGCCATCCTCGGCGGCGGCCCCGCGGGCTATGCCGCCGCCACGGCCGCCGCGCACCTCGGCGCGGAGGTGACGCTGATCGAGGACAACCAGCTCGGCGGCAACTGCACGATGACGGATGCGATCCCGTCGAAGACGCTGCTGACGACCGCCGATGCCATGCAGAAGATCACGCAGGCGGAGGAGGAGGGCGTCGACTTCGCGCGCGGGTTCCCGGAGGTCAACCTCCGCCGCACGCTGGCCCGGGCCCGCGCCGTGGCGCTCCACCAGAGCCGCGGCGTCCGCGAGCGCATGGACGGGATGAACGTGCGCGTCCTCCCCGGCCACGGCGTCGTCACCGGCGCGAACAGCCTGATCGCGCACGTCGAGGACCAGCGGATCGAGGTGCCGTGGGACGCGCTGCTGGTCTGCACGGGTGCCTCGCCGTTCGTGCCGCCGTTCACCCGCCCCGACGCGCGCCGGGTGCTCACGACCCGGCAGGTGTTCGAGCTGCGCGCGCTCCCCGAGCACCTGCTGGTGCTCGGCGCCGGACCGACCGGCTGCGAGTTCGCTGACTTCTTCTCGCGCTGCGGGTCGCGCGTCACGCTGATCTCGGCCCGGGACCAGATCCTTCCCAACGACGACGCGGACCTGGCCGAGGTGCTCGAGGAGGTGTTTCTCAACCGTGGGATGGACGTGATCAAGAACGGCCGCGCGGCAGCCGTGGACACGGAGGAGAGCAGCTGCGTCCGGCTGGTGCTCGAGGACGGCCGCGAGCTGGACGGATCGCACCTACTGCTCTGCATCGGCATGCGGCCGAACACGACCGAGCTCGGCCTCGAGAACGCCGGCGTCACGCTGGGCGAGCGGGGCTCGCTGGCGATCGACGAGTTCTGCCGCACGAACGTCGAGAACGTCTACGCGTGCGGCGACGTCACGGGCCAGATCATGCTCGCCAACACCGCCGCGATGCACGGGCGCACCGCCGCCATGCATGCGCTCGGCGTGCATGTCGACCCCGTCAGCTACACCGGCGTTGCGTGGTGCGTGTTCACCCGGCCCGAGATCGCCAAGGCGGGCATCTCCGAGCGGCAGGCGCGCATCGACGGCACGCCGGTCAGCATCACCAAGCACCTGATCCGCGCAAACCCGCGCGCGGTCATGGAGAGCGAGACGGACGGGCTGATCAAGCTGCTGTCCGACCCCGACGACGGCACGGTGCTCGGCGGGGCCATGGTCGGCCTGCGCGCGTCGGAGGTGATCACGACGGTCGCTCTCGCGGTGCACGCCAAGCTGAACGTCCAGGCGCTGGCCGAGACGGCTGCGGTCAACCCGTCGATGTCCGAGAGCCTGCAGCGCACGGCCGAGAAGGCCGCCGAGGGCATGCTCGGCGTCTCGCGGGTCACGCTGTCGAGCTGAGTCAGACGTCGATGCGCAGGCCGGGCGTCGCCAGGTCGATCGGGCCCGGGTACTCGCGCGCGGCGCGCTCACGCACCGCGTCGTAGCCGATCTCGTGGGGTATGTGGGTCAGCAGCAGCCGCTTGGCCCCGGCCCGGGAAGCCTCGCGGCCGGCCTCGGCCGCGTCCATGTGCCCGCGCTCGCTCGAGTCGTTCGACGCATCCCCCAGCGCGGCCTCGCAGACGAACAGGTCGGCGCCCTGCGCGAAGCGCGCGAGCCGCTCGGTGGGCGCGGTGTCGGCCGAGAAGACGATCACGCCGTCCGGCGCCGCGACCTTGACCGAGTAGCACGTGGTGTAGTGCAGGCAGGGCGCAAACGTGATGTGCAGGTCGCCCAGCCGCAGGTCCTCGTGCGGGTCGTACTCGGAGAGGTCGAACGCCGCCTCGAACGTCTCCACCGATCCGTCCCATACCGACGCGACGGTGTCGAGCACCCCGCGCCCGCCCGGTGGAAGATGCAGGCGGGGCTTCGGCCGGTCCCTCCAGCTGCCGTAGCGGAACGCGTAGTGCAGCGGCACCAGGTCGAACCAGTGGTCGGCGTGGAAGTGCGTGATCAGGATGTCGGTCAGCGGCCGCGGGTCGGCGGCGCGCAGCTCCTGTGCGATCCCCGATCCGCAGTCGACCAGGACGTGTCGCTCGTCGGACTCGAGCAGGTAGCCGCTGGCCGCCTGCCCGGGATTCGGCCAGGCGGGGCTTCCGCCCAGCACCGTCCAGGCGAGCACCCCTACATCCCCATCGCGTGGTAGCCGGAATCGACGTAGAGGGTCGTGCCGGTGACCATCGCGGCGAGCGGGCTGCAGAGGTACAGCGCCGCGTTGCCGACGTCGGCCGCCTCGATGTTCCGCTGAAGCGGCGAGCGCTGCTCGATCACCGATTCCATCTCGTCGAACCCGGGGATGCCCTTCGCCGCAAGCGTGCGCACCGGACCGGCCGAGAGGGCGTTGACGCGGATCTGTGCGGGGCCGAGCTCGTATGCCAGGTAGCGAACGGAGCATTCCAGCGCTGCCTTTGCCACCGCCATCACGTTGTACTTGGGGAACACACGCTCGCTCGCCATGTAGGTGAGGGTGACCATCGACCCGCCGCCGCGCGGCGCCATCAGCGGCTCCGCCGCGCGCGCCATCGCGATCATCGAGTACGACGACACGTCGAGCGCCGTGTGGAACGCGGGACGCGACGTGTCGGTGAAGCGGCCCTCGAACGTCTCGGCGGGCGCGAACGCGATCGAGTGGGCCATCACGTCGATGCCGCCGAACCGCTCCCCGAGGCGGCCGAACGCGGCGTCGATGCTGGCGTCGTCGGACACGTCGCAGGGGACGACCACGTCCGATCCGACCGAGGCTGCGAGCTTGCGGACGGAGTCCTCGAGCCGCTCGCCCTGGTAGGTGAACGCGAGCGTCGCGCCTGCGCCGTGCAGCGCCTGTGCGATCGCCCAGGCGATCGACCGTTTGTTGGCGACGCCGGCAACGAGCGCGACCTTGCCCTCGAGGATTCCCTCAGTCACAACCGTCCTTTCGGTGCAGAACCGCGCAGACGCTAGCACGGCGCTGCAGCTCGCGGGCTACGGCGCGAACTGCGCCAGGACGGCGGGATCCTCGAGCGACGAGAGGTCGCCGGGGTCCTCGCCCAGCGCCGCGGCGCGCACCGCGCGGCGCACGATCTTCGCCGTCCGCGTCTTCGGCAGGGCGTGGACGAAGCGGATCTGCGCGGGCGCGAATGCCTTCCCCAGCTCGCGCACGACCTCGCCCCGCACAGCGTCCCGCAGAGCGTCGCCGCCCTCGACGCCCGGGCGCGGGACGCAGAACAGCCACGCCACCTCGCCCTTCAGCTCGTCGGGCACCCCGATCGCGCAGGCCTCGGCGATGTCCTGGCAGTGCACCGCGGCCGACTCGAACTCGGCCGGGCCGATCCGCTTCCCGGCGATGTTCAGAGTGTCGTCCGACCGGCCGTGCAGGTACCAGTACCCGTCCTCGTCGACCGATGCCCAGTCGCCGTGCACCCAGATGTTCGGCCAGCGCGACCAGTAGGCCTCCAGGAACCGCTCCGGGTCGCCCCATACGCCGCGCGTCATCGACGGCCACGGCTTGCGGCACACCAGCTCGCCGACCTCACCGGGCCCGACCGGCGCGCCGTCGGGGCCGAGGACGTCCATCGCCATCCCCAGCGCCGGCACGCCGAGGGTGCACTCCTTGAGCGGCATCACCGGCATCGGCGAGAGGAAGCATGCACCGACTTCGGTTCCGCCGGACAGGTTGATGATCGGACAGCGGCGCTCGCCGCCCACCTCGAACAGCCAGCGGTACGGATCCGGGTTCCACGGCTCGCCGGTCGACGCCAGGATCCGGAGGGAGCTGCGGTCGTGCGCGCGCACCGGGTCGTCGCCGTGCCCGCGCAGCGCCCGGATCAGCGTGGGGGAGACGCCGAGCACCGAGATACGGTGCCGCTCGACCAGCTGCCACAGCCGGTGGGGACCGGGGTAGTCCGGCGCACCCTCCGACAGCACGAGCGTCCCGCCCAGCGCTCCCGTGCCGACGACCTCCTTCGGCCCCATGATCCAGCCCATGTCGGTGACCCACATGAAGCGGTCATCGGCGCCCACGTCGGTCTGGAAGGCGCACTCCTCGGCGATCTTGACGAGAAAGCCCCCGTGCACGTGCACCGCGCCCTTGGGCCGGCCGGTCGTCCCCGACGTGTAGATGACCATCATCGGCGTCTCCGGGTCGAGCGCCGGGGCGGCCAGCTCCGTGGACTGGCGGGCGACCAGCTCCTCCCAGCGGTGGTCGCGCCCCGACGTCATCGGCGGGTCGGTGCCGAGCCTGTCCCAGACGATCACGTGCCGCACCGACGCCACCTCGGCGAGGGCCTCGTCGACCGTGCGCTTCATCGAGACCAGGCGGGCGCGGCGCGGCACGGCGTCCGCGGTCAGCACCGCCACGGCGCCCGCGTCCGCGAGCCGGGCGGCCACGGCCGGTGCGCCGAAGCCGGAGAAGATCGGCACGACGATCGCGCCGATCTTGCAGATCGCGTAGAAGCCGGCGACCACCTCGATCGACATGGGCAGGAACAGGCCGACCGCCTGCCCCTCGCGGACGCCCAGCTCGAGCAGCGCGTTGGCGATCCGGTTCACCTCCGCCGAGAGCTGTGCATAGGTGACGGTTCGCACCTCCCCGTCCTCGCTCTCCCAGATCGCCGCATGCCGCTCCGGGGTGTCGCGGGCATGCCGGTCGACGCAGTTGTGCGTCAGGTTGACGGTTCCGCCAGTGAACCATCGCGTCCACATCGGCCCGCGGCTGTCGTCGTAGACCCGCTCGTACGGCCTCGAGAACTCGATGCCGAGGTGCCGCACCACCGCATCCCAGAACCAGCCGATGTCGTCCTGCGCGCGCCGGTGCAGCTCCCGCCAGTCGTCGATGCCCTGCTCGCGCATGAACGCCGTGACGCGGGCCCGCTCGACCGTCGCCGGGCTCGGTGACCAGATCACATCTTGCATAGGTAATGCCTAGGTGGTAGCGTCCGGCGGATGGGACGGATGGTACCGGTCGGGGAGGCGGCGCGAGCGCTTGGCATCTCGGTGGACACTCTGCGCCGCTGGGAGCGCAGCGGCCGCATCGCCACCCGCCGCGATGCCGCCAACCGGCGCGTCGTCGACGAGGGGGAGATCACCCGGCTGGGTGGGCACACGGCCGCGCCGGTCGACCCGTCCTTCTCGGCGCGAAACCGGTTCGAGGGCGTCGTCACGAGCGTCGAGGTGACGGGCGTCGTCGCCCAGGTCGAGATCGAGGCCGGCCCGCACCACGTCGTATCGGTGATCACCAGGGACGCCGTCGAGGAGCTCGGCCTGCGACCAGGCGTGCGGGCGGTGGCCACGGTCAAGGCCACGTCGGTGATGGTCGCGCGGGCGTGATGCGGCGCGTCATCCTGACCGCGGCCCTGCTCGCGGTCGCCGCCGGCTGCGGCGGCGGCTCCTCGCCGGCCGGCGGCGGCACGCTGACCGTCTTTGCGGCGTCCTCGCTGACCGATGCGTTCACGAAGCTGTCCGCGACGTTCGGGCATCAGCATCCCGGCTGGACCGTGCACTTCGAGTTCCTCGGCTCCGACCAGCTGGCTGCCCAGATCGAGCAGGGCGATCCTGCCGACGTGCTCGCCTCGGCCAGCGCGAAGTACGCGGACCGGCTCCAGGCCGATCACCTGCTCGGCGCCACGAAGGATTTCGCCACCAACACGCTCGTGCTGGCCGTCCCGCCGGACAACCCGGCGGGGATCACGTCCGTCACGGGTCTCGGGAACGCGAAGGTGATCGTCGGCGACCCGGCCGTGCCGGTCGGCGCCTACACGCAGACGGTGCTCGGAAACCTCGGCATCGACCCCTCCAGCCTGAACATCGTCAGCCGCGAGCAGAAGACGACGGACATCGTCGGCAAGCTCGAGCTGGGGGAGGCCGATGCCGGGTTCGTCTACACGAGCGACGCGACAACGGCCGGAGACAAGCTCCGGACGATCAGGCTGCCCGCCTCGGCGCAGGCGACCGCCACCTATCCGGTCGGCATCGTGACGGGCTCAGAGAACGCAAAGGCGGCGC
Organism: Gaiellales bacterium; assembly: GCA_036403155.1. GTDB lineage: Bacteria > Actinomycetota > Thermoleophilia > Gaiellales > JAICJC01 > JAICYJ01. The sequence continues at coordinate 93,207 of DASWRM010000007.1, forward strand.
AGGAATGGATCGATCTGGTGCTGAGCAGGGCGGGCCGGCGCGTGCTGGCCGCCGACGGCTTCGGCCCGGCGCCTTCGGGCTCCTAGGCGCCGCGACAACGGGCATCGCCCTGGCGTTCCTGGCCGTGCCGCTGCTCGCGATCTTCCTGCGGGGCGACCTCTCCGCCGGGCTGCGATCGTCGGACACCCGCGCGGCGCTGCTGCTGTCGCTCGAGACCAGCGTGATCGCGCTTGCGGTCATGGTCGCCGTCGGCACGCCGCTTGCCCATGCCCTCGCCACCCGCCGGTTCCCCGGCCGGTCGCTGGCGATCACCGCCTTCGAGCTGCCGCTGGTGCTGCCGCCGGCCGTGGCGGGCATCGGCCTGCTGATGGCGTTCGGCCGCCGCGGCCTGCTCGGCCACCAGCTCTCGGCCCTCGGCCTGGAGCTCCCCTTCACCAAGGTCGCCGTGGTCATGGCGATGACGTTCGTCGCCTCGCCGCTCTACGTCCGGCAGGCGATCGCCAGCTTCGAGGCGGTCGACCGCACGCTGCTCGACGCCTCGCGGACGCTCGGCGCGGGCGCCGGGCGCACGTTCTGGCGTGTTGCGCTGCCGCTGGCACGCGGCGGGCTGGGCGCCGCGGCCGCACTCGGCTGGGCGCGGGCGGTGGGCGAGTTCGGGGCGACGATCATCTTCGCCGGCAGCCTCAAGGGCGTGACCGAGACCGCGCCGATCCAGATCTACGCGGGGCTGTCGGACAACCTCGACGCGGGGCTCGCCACGGCCGCCGTGCTGGTCGCCGTCAGCGCGGCGGTGCTGCTCACCGCGAAGCTGATCGCCTCGGGGAGGTCGCGGCGCTTCACCTTGCCGTGACGCGGGCCCTGCGGCACGCGGTGCTGCGGGTGGAGCTGGAGGTGGACGGCGTGACCGCCCTGGTCGGGCCGTCCGGAGCCGGGAAGTCGACGCTGCTGCGAATGGTCGCGGGGCTCGTCCGCCCCGACACCGGAACGATCGAGTGCGACGGCGAGCGCTGGTTCGGCGGCGGCCGCGACGTCCCGCCCGAGCGCCGTCGGTGCGGATTCGTGTTCCAGGACTACGCCCTGTTCCCGCACATGACCGTCGCCGAGAACGTCGCGTACGGCGCCCGCGGCGCCGCGACCGGGTCGCTGCTCGAGCGGCTCGGCATCGGCCATCTCGCGGCCGCGCGCCCGCCGTCCCTCTCCGGCGGCGAGCGGCAGCGGGTGGCCGTGGCCCGGGCGCTCGCACTGCGCCCGCGCGCGATGCTGCTCGACGAGCCGCTGGCAGCTCTCGACCCGGCCACACGCGGGTCGGTCGCCACCGAGCTCGCGGCCGTCCTGCGGGACGCGGGCGTGCCGGCGATCGTGGTCACGCACTCCTACGAAGAGGCCGTGACGCTGGCCCGTCGAGCCGCCGTGCTCGAGGACGGCCGCGTCGTGCAGGCGGCCGGCGTGCAGGAGCTGCTGGAAGCGCCCGCCACGCCGTTCGTCGCCGAGTTCGCCGGCACGAACTACCTGCCCGGGTTCGCGGCGGGATCCACCGTCCGGCTCGACCGCGGCGGGACGGTCGAGATCGCGGGCGCCGCCCACGGCCGGGTGGCCGTGCTGATCGCTCCGTGGGAGGTCACGCTGGCACACCGCCGGCCCGACGACTCCGCGCGCAACGCCCTCGCGGGACGGATCGAGCGCGTGGTTCCGCTCGGCAACAGGGTGCGTGTCGTCCTGGCGGGCATCACGGCGGAGATCACGCCCGAGTCGGCTGAGCGGCTCGAGCTGCGGCCGGGTGTGCACGCCGTCGCATCCTGGAAGGCGACCAGCACCCGGCTGGTTCTGACCGGGGAGGACCGCGGGACCGGATAGGGTCGCCGGGTGCTCGTCGTGATCGCCCCGGACAAGCTGCGCGGCACCTACAGCGCCGCGGAGGCGGCCGAGGCGCTCGCTCGAGGCTGGCGCGCGCGGCGGCCCGGTGACGAGACCCGGCAGGTGCCGCTCGCGGACGGCGGCGAGGGCACGGCGGGGGCCCTGCTGGCAGCGCGCAACGGAACCTGGCGGAGGGCGGCCGCGCACGACGCCGCAGGCCGGCCCATCGACGCGCGCTATGCGCGCCTCCCCGGTGACGAGGCCGCGCTCGACGTCGCTGAGGCGTGTGGCGCCTGGCGCGTCGCCGACCTGGCGCCCGATCCGCTCGGCTCGAGCTCGTTCGGCGCCGGGGAGCTCGTGCGAGCGGCGATCGCCGGCGGCGCGGAACGCGTCGTGATCGGTGTCGGCGGCACGGCCACGACCGACGGTGGGGACGGCCTGCGCCGCGCGCTGGGGCCGGTGCCGGCGGGCGTCCGGCTGGTCGCCGCGCTCGACGTCGACAACCCGCTGCTCGGCCCGTCCGGCGCCGCAGCGGTGTACGGCCCTCAGAAGGGCGCCACACCCGAGCAGGTGGACGAGCTCGACCGCCGCCTGGCGGGGCTCGACCTGCCGACGGCCGACATTCCGGGCGCCGGCGCCGGTGGCGGCATCGGCGCGATGCTGATGGCGCTCGGCGCCGAGGCTCGTGCGGGGGCGGAGCTCGTCCTCGGCGAGGTGGGCTTCGACGCCCTGCTCGCGGGCGCCGGGTGCTGCATCACGGCGGAGGGCCGCATCGACATGCAGACGCTCCGCGGCAAGGTCGTGTCGGCCGTCGCGGAGCGGTGCCGGGCGGCGGGCGTCCCCTGCATCGCCGTCGGCGGGCAGGTCGAGCCGCAGGCGGCCGCCGAGCTCGCCCGGGTGGGCGCCCGCTGTCACGAGCAGGGCGACCTGGAGCTGGCCGGCGCCGAGCTGGCGTCCTCGCTCAGCTGAGCGTGAACCCGCCCAGCTGCTCGAGCCGCGCGATGCGGTCCTCCAGCGGCGGGTGGGTGTCGAACAGCCCGCCCAGGCTCGACCGCAGACCCTTGTGGTCGCGAAGGGGCGACTCGATGTAGAGGTGTGCGGTGGCCCGCGTGACGGTGTGCAGCGCCTGTGTGTCGTCGCGCAGCGCGGCCAGTGCGCGGGCCAGGCCCTCCGCATCGCCGGTGATCTCCACGGCACTCGCGTCGGCCAGATACTCCCTGCGGCGGGACAGGCACATCTGCAGCAGCGACGCCCCGATCGGCGCGAGCACCGCGGCGACCAGGCCGATGACGACCGCCAGGCCGCCGAGGCCGCCGTCACGCCGCTCCGACGACCCGCCGCCGAAGATCGTGATGCGCATCAGCAGATCGGCCGAGAGCGCGATGACGCCGACGAGCACGGCCGCCAGGCTCATCAGGCGCACGTCGCGGTTTCTGATGTGCGAGACCTCGTGGGCCAGCACGCCCTCCAGCTCGCGGCGGTCCATCAGCTTGACGATGCCCGAGGTGACCGCGACGTACGCATGCTCGGGGTCGCGGCCGGCGGCGAAGGCATTGGGCGCCGAGTCGTCGATCATGTACAGGTCCGGCGTGCGCGGCAGGCCGGCCGCGATGGCGACGTTCTCGAGCACCCGGTACACCTCCGGCTGATCCTCCTTGGTGACCTTGTGGGCGCCCGAGGCGGCGGCGATGATCGAGCCCGCCGCGAACCACGAGATGACGCCGTACACGATCGCGACGATGCCGATGATGCCGGCGACGCCGGGCTGGTAGGCGTAGAACACGACGGCGACGAAGACGCCCGACAGCAGGCCGAAGCCGAGCAGCACGAGCAGCGTGCGCACCCGGTTCGACCGGATCTGCTGCTGCAGCGTCACGTCAGAGCGACACGCTGACCGGCGCCCGGTCCCCGTCGTCCTCGAGCCGGAAGAACTCGCGCGGCGCGAACCCGAACGTCCCGGCGACAAGGCTCGCCGGGAAGGTCTGCTGTGCGGTGTTGAACTGCTGCACGACCGTGTTGTAGTAGCGGCGCGCGGCCGCGATCTTGTCCTCGGTGTCCGTCAGCTCCTCCTGGAGGCGCTGGAAGTTCTCGCTCGCGCGCAGCTGCGGGTAGGCCTCCGCGACCGCAAACAGGCGGCCCAGCGCGGCGCTCGTCCTGCCCGCCGCGTCGGAGGCCTGCGCCACGCCCGTCGCCGAGAGGGTGGACGCCCGCGCCTGCGACACCTCGTCGAAGACGCCCTGCTCGTGTGCCGCATAGGCCTTGACCGATTCGACCAGGTTCGGGATCAGGTCGGCGCGCCGCTTCAGCTGGATGTCGATCCCCGAGAACCCCTGCGACGTCTCGTTGCGCAGCCGCACGAGCCGGTTGTAGGTGAACACCAGCCACAGCAGGGCGACGACGACGAGCGCACCGATGATCCAGACGACGAGCATGCGGGGAAAGCCTACTCGCGCGCGCCGATAGAATGGCGACAAAACGCGGCCTTCCGGGGGATGACATGGCAACGACGAGCGGATCGCAGATCGAGCAGCTGCTGGGCGACGAGGCCGAGTCGCTGCTCACCTACCAGGCGCAGGGCATCGACAGCAGCCGGCTGCAGCTACCCGGCCCAGACTTCATCGACCGGGTGCTGGTCGACAGCGACCGCCCGGTGCCCGTGCTCCGCAACCTCGCACAGGTGCTCAACACCGGCCGGCTGGGCGGGACGGGCTACCTCTCGATCCTGCCGGTCGACCAGGGCATCGAGCACTCCGCCGCGGCGTCGTTCTCGAAGAACCCCGCGTACTTCGACCCGCGGAACCTGCTGGAGCTGGCGCTCGAGGCGGGCTGCAACGCCATCGCCACGACCTTCGGCGTGCTCGGCATCGAGGCGCGGCGCTACGCCCACCGGATCCCGTTCATCGTCAAGCTGAACCACAACCAGCTCCTGACCTACCCCAACGAGTACGACCAGATCATGTTCGGCTCGGTGCGGCAGGCCTACGAGCTGGGAGCCGTGGGCGTCGGCGCGACCATCTACTTCGGCTCCGAGCAGTCGAGCCGCCAGATCATCGAGGTCAGCGAGGCCTTCGAGGAGGCGCACGCTCTGGGGATGTTCACGGTGCTGTGGTGCTATCTGCGCAACTCGGCCTTCAAGACCGACCAGGGCGACATGCACGTCGCGGCCGACCTGACCGGACAGGCGAACCACATCGGCGTCACCATCCAGGCCGACATCATCAAGCAGAAGCAGCCCGAGCGAAACGGCGGGTACCTGGCGCTGAAGGGCTTCGGCAAGACCGACCCGCTCGTGTACGACCGGCTGACGACCGACAACCCGATCGACCTCACGCGGTGGCAGGTCGTGAACAACTACATGGGCCGCGTGCCGCTGATCAACTCGGGCGGCGAGTCCGCCGGCGAGTCGGATCTGGCGCAGGCCGTGCGCACGGCTGTCATCAACAAGCGGGCGGGCGGAGCCGGCCTGATCGTGGGCCGCAAGGCCTTCCAGCGACCGCTCGACGAGGGCGTCGCCCTGCTGAACACGATCCAGGACGTCTACCTGGACGAGTCGATCGCCCTGGCGTAGCGGCTCAGGCGATCTGCAGTCCGGCGCCGATCGCGCCGCCGAGGTCGCCGAGCTCGGCCGGCACCACCGGAGGTGGGCGGTCGTCCACGAACAGGTGGGGGAGCATCCGGTCGCGGATCCGGCCGACGTAGGGGTCTGCCAGCCGCGTCCCCAGCCCACCGCCGATCACGACCGCCTCGACGTCGAGCAGGTTGACGGCCGAGGCGATCCCGGCCGCCAGCGCCTCCACCGCACGGTCGATCAGCTTGACCGCCATCCGGTCCTCACGCGCCAGCGCCCGCGCCCACACACCGCTGGTCAGCTGCGCACGCCCGCGCTTCTCCATGATCTCGAACAGATCGGTGTGGTCGCCGTGCTCCTGCAGCTCACGCGCGTGCAGCTCCATCGCCTTGCGGCCCGCGTAGGCCTCGACGCAGCCGTGGCGGCCGCAGGTGCACTTCGCGCCGCCGATCTTGACGACCATGTGGCCGATCTCGCCCGCGGCGCCGCGCCCCGACCACATGTCGCCGTTCAGGACGATGCCGCTGCCGACGCCGGTGCCCCAGAACACGCCGAGCAGCGACCCGCGACCGCGGCCGGCGCCCAGCCGCAGCTCCGCGAGCGTGCCCACCTTGACGTCGTTGCCCAACCGCACCTCGACGCCGCCGAGCGGCTTGCCGACTGCCGCAGCCAGCGCGAAGCTGCCCGTCCAGTCCGCCGTCACGTTCCGCGCCTGCGTCACCGTCCCCGCGGCGTCGTCGCTCGTCCCGGGCGAGCCGATGCCGGCGCCGCGCAGGTCGTCCTGCGTCGCACCGGCGGCTGCGAGCGCCTCGCGCACCGCGGCCACGATCTCCTCGGCGACACCCTCGGGCCCGCGGTCCTTCGGCGTCGGGTGGCGCGCCTGCCCGAGCACCCGGTGCTCGTCGTCGATCACCACCGTCTGGATCTTCGTGCCGCCGAGGTCGACACCGGCGCGAACCGTCATGGCTTCCTCGCTGTGTGAGCTGGTCGTGGTCGGGGAAATCTACCGGACGTCCCCCAGGTCGCCCGCGCCGTGGCGCCGCGCCGATCGCCGCCGGGCGGCCCTTCGCAGCGGGGCCGGTCCGGTCAGATCGCCGGTGATACGGTTCCGCGCGACCGACCGTCGTGTCCCAAGGAGAGCGCGTGCCACAGCCGTTCGACGACATCGACCAGCTCTGCGTCAACACCGTCCGCACACTCTCGCTGGACGCGGTCGAGCAGGCGAAATCCGGTCACCCCGGGCTGCCGCTCGGCTCGGCTCCGATGGCCCACGTGATCTGGACGCGGCACCTGCGCTACAACCCCGCTGACCCCGCGTGGCCGGGGCGCGACCGCTTCGTGCTGTCGGGCGGGCACGGCTGCATGCTGCTGTACTCGCTCCTGCACCTGACCGGCTACGACCTGCCGCTCGAGGAGCTGAAGCGGTTCCGGCAGTGGGGCAGCATGACCCCCGGCCACCCGGAGTACGGGCACACGCCCGGCGTCGAGACGACAACCGGACCGCTCGGCCAGGGCAGCGCGAATGCCATCGGCATGGCGATCGCCGCGAAGCACCTGGAGGCGGTCTACGGCCCCGATGCCGGCTTCCGCGTCTATGCCATCGTCACCGATGGCGACCTGATGGAAGGGATCTCCGGGGAGGCGTCGTCCATCGCAGGGCATCTCGGACTCGACAACCTGCTGTTCCTCTACGACGACAACCATGTCACCATCGACGGCGACACCGAGATCACGTTCACCGAGGACCGCATGGCCCGGTATGCCGCCTATGGCTGGCACACCGACGTTGTCGCTGACGGCAACGATCTCGAGGCGATCGAGGGGGCGGTCGAGCGTGCGCTGGCCGTGACCGGCAGGCCGGGCATCATCGCGGTCAAGACGATCATCGGCTTCGGGTCGCGGGACGCCGGCACGTCGCGTGCGCACTCGGACGCGCGAGGCCCCGAGCAGCAGGCCGAGACGAAGCGCGCGCTCGGCTTCGACCCCGACGAGTGGTTCGTGGTGCCCGACGCGGCGCGCGACCGCTACCGCGAGGCGCTCGAGCGCGGCGCCCGCGAGCAGCGGGAGTGGACGGAGCGGATTTCGCAGAGCCCGAAGTGGGACGAGCTGCAGCGGATCTACGCGGGCACCGGCCCCGGCGACCTGACGATCGACTGGTTCTCGCCCGAGGAGAAGCCGATGGCGACGCGGGCAGCCTCCGGCAAGGTGATCGCGCAGATCGCGCCGCAGGTGCCCGAGCTGGTGGGCGGGTCGGCCGACCTGACCCCCTCGAACAACACCAAGCCGCCCGACTGGACGGATCTCGAGCCCGGACAGTACGACGGCCGCTACCTGCGCTTCGGCGTTCGCGAGCACGGCATGGGCGGCATCGTGAACGGGCTGGTCGTCTCGCATCTGAGGGCGTTCGGCGCGACGTTCTTCAACTTCCTCGACTACATGAAGCCGGCAGTCCGCCTCTCGGCGCTGATGAACATCCCGGCCATCTGGATCTACACGCACGACTCGATCGGCCTGGGCGAGGACGGTCCAACACACCAGCCGATCGAGCAGCTTGCCACGCTGCGGGCCACGCCCAACCTGACCACGTTTCGCCCTGCCGACGCCAACGAGACGGCGGTCGGCTGGCGCATCGCGCTGGCGCGGCGGACGCCCACCGCGCTGATTCTGAGCCGCCAGGCGCTGCCGGTGCTGGACTCGGCCGAGCTGCCGATCACGGAGGCGGCGCGGGGCGGCTACGTGCTCGAGAGCGACGACGACCCGGCCGTCCTCCTGATCGCGACCGGCGCGGAGGTGCACACGGCGCTCGAGGCGCGCGCACTCCTGGCCGAGGACGGCATCGCCAGCCGCGTCGTCTCGCTGCCGTCGTGGGAGCTGTTCGACGAGCAGCCGGAGGAGTACCGCGAGCAGGTGATCCCGCCGTCCGTCGAGGCGCGCGTCTGCATCGAGGCCGGCGCCTCGCTCGGCTGGTCGAGGTTCGCCGGCGAGCATGGGGCGATCGTTGCGCTCGACCGCTTCGGGGCGTCGGCGCCCGGCACGTCGGTGCTCGAGCATCTCGGATTCACGCCGCGCCACGTCGCGGACGAGGCGCAGCGCGTCCTGTCACATCTCCGCCAAGGGGGCGTTCCGTCATGACCCGTCTGCACGACCTCGCCGCCGCGGGCACGAGCCCGTGGCTCGACAACATCCAGCGCGGTTGGCTGGGCTCGGGAGAGTTCCGCCGGATCCTCGGAGAGGGCATCGTCGGGGTGACGTCCAACCCGACCATCTTCCAGAAGGCGATCGCGGAGTCGAGCGACTACGACGCCGCCATCCGCGCGCTCGCGGGCAGCGGGATGTCGGCCACCGATGTGTTCTTCGAGCTGGCCGTTGCCGACGTGCAGGGCGCCGCCGACCAGATCCGGCATGTCTACGACGAGACCGGCCACCTCGACGGCTACGTCTCCTTCGAGCTGCCGCCCGCGATGGCGAACGACACCGATGCGTCGATCGCGGCGGCGCCCGAGTTCTGGGAGCGGATCGCCCGGCCCAACATCTTCATCAAGATCCCCGGCACGGCCGAGGGCGTCGCGGCGATCGAGGAGTCGATCGTACGCGGCATCAACGTCAACGTCACGCTGCTGTTCTCGCTCGAGAACTACGAGCGGGTGCACTGGGCGTTCATCCGCGGTCTCGAGCGGCGGCTGGAGGCGGGCGATCCCATCGACGACGTGCACTCGGTTGCGAGCTTCTTCGTGTCCCGCGTCGACACCGCGGTCGACAAGCTGCTGCCCGAGGGGTCGCCGCTGCGCGGCACCGCCGCCGTCGCGAACGCGAAGCTCGCCTACCAGCGGTTCCTCGAGATCACCGCGGACGAGCGCTGGCAGGCGCTCGCGGCCAAGGGCGCGAAGGTGCAGCGGCCGCTGTGGGCGTCCACCGGCACGAAGAACCCCGACTACTCCGATGTGCTGTACGTCGACGAGCTGATCGGCCCGGACTGCGTGAACACCATGCCGAACGCGACCATCGATGCGTTCCTCGACCACGGCACCGTGCGGCGCACCGTGGACGAGGACGTGGACGGAGCCCGCCGGATCATGGACGAGCTGGCGGCAGCCGGGGTTGAGCTCGACGACGTCACTCGGAAGCTCGAGACCGACGGCGTCGAGGCGTTCAGCGACTCCTTCGACTCGCTGGGCGACACGATCAAGCAGGAGCTCGACCGGATGGGCGCGCGGGGCGCCGCCTAGCCGCGCGCGCTGCCCCCAAACGCAAGGACAGGGACATGGAACTGGCAATGATCGGGCTGGGCCGCATGGGCGGCAACATGGCTCACCGGCTGAGCGACGCGGGTCACCGCGTGGTCGGCTGGACGCAGGGCGGGGATGCCTCGACCGCGGAGGAGTTCGGGATCGCCTGGGCCGGCTCGCTGGCCGACGCGGTGGCGGCGCTGGAGCAGCGTCCGCGCGTGGTCTGGCTGATGATCCCGGCCGGCGCGCCGACCGCGGCCACGCTCGACGAGCTCGCCGGCCTGCTCGCGGAGGGTGACATCGTTGTCGATGGAGGCAACTCCAACTTCCGGGAGTCGCAGGAGCACGCACGCCGGCTGGCCGAGCACGGCATCGAGTTCATCGACTGCGGCACCTCGGGCGGCGTATGGGGGTACGCCAACGGCTACTGCCTGATGATGGGCGGCAGCGACGCGGCCGTCGCGACGCTCGCGCCCGCCTTCGAGACGCTCGCCCCGCCGGACGGCTGGCTCCATACGGGCCCGGTCGGGTCCGGGCACTTCACGAAGATGGTGCACAACGGGATCGAGTACGCCCTGATGCAGGCCTACGGCGAGGGCTTCGAGGTGCTGGAGAAGAGCGAGTTCGACCTCGACCTGCCTGCCGTGGCGGAGGTCTGGCGGCACAGCTCGGTCGTCCGCTCGTGGCTGCTCGACCTGCTCGCCTCGGCGCTGAAGGACGACCCGAAGCTCGAGCACATCAAGGGCTACGTCGACGACTCCGGAGAGGGCCGCTGGACGGTGTTCGAGGCCATCAACGAGAGCGTCGCGGCGCCGGCCATCGCGATTGCGCTGATGGCGCGGTTCACGTCCCGGGATCCCGACCCGTTCTCGATGAAGGCGATCGCCGCGCTCCGCAACCAGTTCGGCGGCCACGCGGTGGTGCGGGAGTGAGTCCGCGCGCAGCGCCGCGGGACAACCCGCTGCGAGAGGGACTGCGCGTCGGCGGTGCCAGCGAGCCGGCGCTGTTCACCATCTTCGGGGCGACCGGCGACCTGGCCCAGCGCAAGCTGCTGCCGGCGCTCTACAACCTCGCCAAGCGCGGGCTGCTGCCACCCCGCTTCGGCGTCGTCGGGTACGCGCGCACCGAGATGGGCGACGACGGCTTCCGCCGGTTCGCGAAGGCCGCCATCGAGGCGCACTCGCGAACGGAGATGGACGAGCGGTTCTGGCCGGCGTTCGCGTCGATGCTCCACTACCACGCCGGCGGCTTCGACGACCAGAAGCACTTCCACGAGCTGGCCCGCACGGTGGAGGGGCTGGACGGCCAGATCGGCGGTGGCGCGCACCGGGTCTACTACCTCTCCACGCCGTCGAGCTTCTTTCCGGTGATCGTCAAGGGCCTCGGCGCGGCGAAGCTCAACCGGCCCCCCGACCTCGTGCGCGTCGTGATCGAGAAGCCGTTCGGCCACGACCTCGCGTCGGCGCAGGACCTGGCCGAGACGGTGCACCGGTGGTTCCGGGAGCGGCAGGTCTACCGGATCGATCACTACCTGGGCAAGGAGACGGTGCAGAACATCTACGCGTTCCGGTTCGCGAACGCGATCTTCGAGCCGATCTGGAGCAACTCGTACGTCGACCACGTGCAGATCACCGTGGCCGAGGCGATCGGCGTGGAGCACCGGGCCGCCTTCTACGAGGAGACCGGGGTCGTGCGCGACATCGTCCAGAACCACCTGCTGCAGGTGCTCGCGCTGGTCGCGATGGAGCCGCCGGCCGCCTTCGAGCCCGAGGCCGTGCGCGACGAAAAGGCGAAGCTGCTGCGCGCCATGCGGCCGATGTCGTTCCAGGACGCCGTGCGCGGCCAGTACGACCGCGGCTACGTGGCCGGCGAGGAGGCCCCGGCGTACACCAGTGAGCCGGAGGTTCCGCCGGACTCGAACACGCCCACGTTCATCGCTGCGAAGCTCGAGATCGACAACTGGCGCTGGGCGGGCACGCCGTTCTACATCCGGTCGGGGAAGCGGCTGGCCAAGCGTGTCACCGAGGTGGCGGTGCAGTTCAGGCGGCCGCCGCACCTGCCCTTCTCCCGCGAGGCGGCCGAGCACCTCGAAGCGAACTCGCTGGTGCTCCGGATCCAGCCGGACGAGGGCATTTCCCTGCGGTTCGGCGCCAAGGCGCCGACGCCGACCCTCTCGATCCGCAGCGTGAACATGGACTTCCTCTACGGGTCGTCATTCCTCTCGGATGTCCCCGAGGCCTACGAGACGCTGCTGATGGACGCGATCCGCGGCGACAGCACGCTGTTCACGCGTCAGGACAGCGTCGAGCGGGCCTGGCAGATCTGCGACCCGCTGATCGAGCAGTGGCGGACCGGCCAGCCGCAGCCCTATGCGTCGGGATCGTGGGGGCCGGATGCGGCGGACGAGCTGCTTGCGCGGGACGGCCGCCGCTGGAGGCGCCCGTGAGCCAGCCGGAGGTGCGAAGCGCGGGGTGGATCGAGCTGGCCGGCGTCGAGCGCGCGCTCGCGGAGCTGCGCGGCGGCGACAGCCTGGGCAGCGTCCGCGCGACGACGCTGAACCTGGTGATCACGTGCAGCTGTGACGAGGACGCGGAGGCGACGGAGCGCGTCCTCGAGGGCATCGGCGGCAGCCGCCCGCTGCGCGCCATCGTCATATCGCCCAGCACCGGCACACCGAAGGCGCGCGTGTCCAGCGCCTGCTGGATGGGCGGCGGGCAGCAGGTCTGCACCGAGCGGATCACGATCCGCGGCCCCCGTGCCGCCCTGCCCAGCGCGGTGGTCGCGCTGCTCGTCGCCGACCTTCCCGCGTTCCTGTGGTGGCAGGGCGAGATCCCGGACGCCGACGACCCGGTGCTCGACGAGCTGGTCGAGACGGCAACGCGCGTGATCGTCGACTCCGACCTCGCAGGCATCGACGCGGTGCGACGCATCGAGCCGCGGGCCGCCGGCCTGGTCGACCTCGGATGGGTGCGCACGAACCCGTGGCGGGAGGCGATCGCCGCGCTGTTCGACGGCGCTCGCCAGCGCAAGGCGCTCGACCACCTGGTCGGGATCGAGGTGTCCGGGCCGCCCAACCAGGCCGCCCTGCTGGCCGGGTGGCTGCGCTCGCGGCTGGGTCGCCAGGTCGGCCTCGACGTGTCGCGTGCGAAGCGCATCAACCGCGTGAAGGTGCTCTGCGGCGACGAGACGTTCATGGTGGAGCGGTCGGGCCGCAATGAGCACGGCGAGGCGCGAGGGCCCGGGCTGGCGCCGCGAGCCGTCGGCCTTCCCGCGCCGAGCCTCGTGGCGCTGCTCTCCGGCGAGCTCGACCGGCTCGGCGCCGAGCGGCCGTTCGAGCAAGCGCTCGGCGCCGCGGCGTGAACCTGCGCGTGCTCGAGGACGGCGCCGCGGTGGCGTCGGCTGCCGCGGACGAGATCGCGGACGCGTCGGCCGGGGCGGGCGACCGGTTCGCGATAGCGCTATCCGGCGGGTCGACGCCCAGGGCCACGTTCGGGCTGCTCGCCGGCGAGGAATACCGCGACCGCATCGACTGGGCGGCGTGGCACGTCTTCTTCGGCGACGAGCGCCGGGTGCCGCTGGAGGACGAGCGGTCGAACTACCACAGCGCGCGCGAGGCGCTGCTGTCGCGGGTGCCGATCCCCGAGAGCCAGGTCCATCCGCTGACGGATCCCGATCAGTACGAGGGGCTGCTGCGCGCGTTCTTTGGCGAGGCGCCCGCCTTCGACGTGCTGATGCTCGGGATGGGGGACGACGGCCACACCGCCTCGCTCTTCCCCGGGTCGATCTCGCTGCTCGAGGACGAGCGGTGGGTGATCGCGCCGCCCGATGTCGTCCAGGGCATGCCGCGGCTCACGCTGACGATGCCGGCGCTGAACGCGGCCCGCCGGACGCTGTTCCTGGTCAGCGGCGCCGCGAAGGCGGACGCGTTCGGGCGGATCCGTGCCGGCGAGCAGCTGCCGGCCGGAATGGTGAAGGGCGCCGAGTGGCTGGTCGACCGGGCGGCCCTGGGGGAGGCCGGCTCGTAGGGGCTGGGTGCCGGCCGGTTACGCGCCGGCATAGGACGGCCTACCCCTCGGGGGCTGGCCCGGCAGGCCCGCACCGGGCCCTCGCCGCGCCGCGGCCTACTCGCCAGGATGGTGCGATGCGTCCGTGAACTCGCGGAACTCGCCCGAGGCCAGGTACGCCACGCGCTCGCCGATGTCGACGGCGTTGTCTCCGATCCGCTCCATGCACCGCGAGATCAGGATCGCGCGCAGGCCGGCCTCGCGCATCCGTTCGTCGCCGCCGAGCGCCATGATGCGACGGGCCAGCTCGCGGTTCTCGCCGTTGATCACGGCGTCCATGATCACCAGCCGCTCCGCGCGCTCGATGTCGCGCTCGGCGAAGGCGGTCATCGCGTCGGCCGTCATCGCCTCCGCCTGCTCGCCCATCTTGCGGAACGACTCGAGCAGCTCCGATGCGATCACCAGTCCCAGCGTGAGCTTCGTCAGCTTTGCGATGTTCACGCACTGGTCGCCCATTCGCTCGAGGTGCAGGTTGATGTGGAGGATGGCGAGGATCAGCCGCAGGTCGGTTGCCAGCGGGGTCTGGAGCGCCAGCAGGCGCTCGACCTCGTCTTCGATCCGCAGGTACGACGCGTCGTTCTCGTCGTCCTCGGCGATCACGAGATCCGCCAGCTGCTCGTCGCCCGCGAGCAGTGCCTGCATCGCGCGGTCGAGCGCGCGCAGCACCAAACGGCCGTGGTGCTGGAGCTCCTGCTCGACCGCATCGAGCTGCTGCTGAAACGTCTGTCGTGTGCTGGCCATTGCGGAAGTCTGGCAGATTCGCTGCCCGTGCCGGGGCCTCCGCCCGGCGATTCACCGGATCTTCACCATATGGCCACCATCCTGCACCCCCAGTGCGGCAGGCCGTCGTCCATCCTGCAGCCAGAGGCAGGCCCGGACGGGTCATTCACTATGGAGGGGTGTTCGGAATGCATAGAGCGAAATCATCTGCGCTGCTCGCTGCGGTGCTCGCGGTCGTGGCCATGGCGGCCGCGTGCGGCTCGTCGGGCAGCTCGGGCTCCGGCGGCGCGGGATCCAGCGACAAGGCCCTGAACGGAGCCGGCAGCACGCTCGTCGCACCGCTGGTCGCGCAGTGGGCGCCCGACTACAACAGCAAGGCCGGCGTCACCATCACCTACGGCCCGGTCGGGTCGGGCGGTGGGATCGACGCGATCACCAACCGCACGGTCGACTTCGGCGCGAGCGACGCTCCTCTGTCGCCCGATCAGGCGACAGCGTGCAAGGACTGCGTCCAGGTTCCGTGGGCGCTGTCCGCCACGGTCGCCACGTACAACGTGAAGGGCGTGCCGGACAAGCTGAAGCTGACAGGCGAGGTCCTGGCCGATATCTTCCTCGGCACCATCACGAGCTGGAACGACCCGAAGATCGCATCGCTCAACCCCGGCGTGAACCTGCCGGGCACGCACATCACCCCGATCTACCGCAGCGACGGCTCGGGCGACAGCTACGTGTTCACGAGCTACCTGACGGCCGTCAGCTCCGACTGGAAGAGCAAGGTGGGAGCGTCGACGCAGCCGTCCTTCCCGGCCGGTCAGGGCGCCGAGAAGAACTCGGGCGTCGCCGCCGCCGTGCAGAGCACGGACGGTGCGATCGGCTACGTCGCCGTGTCGTACATCGCCGCGGACTCGCTGGATGAGGCGCTGGTGCAGAACGCGGCCGGCAATTACTCCGAGCCGACCACGGATGCCATCAGCGCGGCTGCGGCCGCGGTGACGACGATCCAGCCGGACGGCTCGATACCGCTGGTCAACCCGCCCGCCTCGGCTGCGGACGCCTATCCGCTATCGACGTACTCGTACGCGATCGTGCCGAAGAGCTCGCCCAAGGCGGCCGCGCTGAAGAAGTTCTTCACGTATGCGATCACCGACGGGCAGAGCTTCGGGCCGGATCTCGGGTTCCCGAGCCTGCCGGAGGCGGTCGTCACCCATGACAAGCAGGTGGTCGCCTCGATCACCGGCTGATCCCGAGCCTCCCGGCCGGCGCTCGAGTCCGGGCGCCGGCCGGCACCCCGACTGCACCATGGCAACAGACGCTCCCCTCCACCCCATCCCGCTCGCCGGCAGCCGCCGGCGCCCGCGTCTCGGCGATCTGGCCCTGCGCGGCATCACCGGCCTCGCGGCCGTCGTGCTGGCAGCGCTCATGGTGCTGCTGGTCTACGAGGTCACGCGCGAGGCGTGGGCGAGCATCAGCGCGTTCCGCCTCGGCTTCGTCACGGCAACGGACTGGAACGCCGTTACCGACACGTTCGGCGCTCGCGACCTGATCCTGGGCACACTGGTCACGAGTCTCGGAGCGCTGGTCATCGCCGTGCCGATGTCGATCGCCATCGGCGTCTTCCTCAGCGAGCTGGCACCGCGCGCCATCCGCACGCCGGTGACGATGCTGGTCGAGCTGCTGGCCGCCATCCCGAGCGTCGTGCTCGGGCTGTGGGGCATCCTGGTCATGGGGCCGTTCGTGGCGCAGCACCTGGAGCCGACACTGCTCCGCCACTTCGGCTGGGTGCCGTTCATCTCCGGCTATCCGTCGAACCAGGGGCTGCTGCCGGCCATCCTCGTGCTCACGATCATGGTCGTCCCGATCGTCGCCAGCATCAGCCGTGAGCTGTTCCTGAACGTCCCCAGCGACCTCAAACAGGGCTCGCTGGCGCTGGGGGCGACGCGCTGGGAGATGGTGCGCTCCGTCATGATCCCGCAGGTCAGCGGCGGCCTCGTCGCGGCCGTCATGCTCGGCTTCGGCCGTGCGGTCGGAGAGGCCATCGCCGTCACCCAGGTGATCGGCGGCGCCAACAGGCTTCCCGGCTCGCTGTTCGGCCCGGCCGACACGATGGCCAGCCGCATCGCGGCCCAGTACGCCGGCAGTGCGACCACGCTCCAGCGCTCCTCACTCGCGTACCTGGCCGTGCTCCTGCTGGCGATCAGCCTGCTCACGAACCTGAGCGCCCAGCTGATCGCGGCCAGGATCCAGCGCCGGATGCGGGGTGTGGCATGAGCGCGGCGCCGCGGCCGCTCGCCACGGTGAACCGGCGCACGCTCCGGCGCCGGCGGTGGAGCCGCGTGATGGAGGGGCTGGCGACGGTCGCCGCCGTGATCGCGATCGCCGTCCTCGTGATCGTGATCGTCTCGGTCGCCCGCAAGGGGCTGCCGGCCCTGAACGCCGACCTGTTCACGCAGGTGACATCCACCTTCGGCATCCCCGGCGAGGGCGGCGGCATCAAGAACGCGATCATCGGCACGGCGCTGATGACGCTGATGGCGACCGCGACCTCCGTCCCCGTGGGAGTGCTGATCGCGATCTACAGCAGCGAGTTCGCACCGCCACGGGTGGCGCTCGCCCTGCGGATCACGCTGAACGTGCTGGCCGGCGTGCCGACCATCGTGATCGGCGTGTTCGTGTTCGGCCTGCTCGTCGTCGGCAACGGCTACAGCGCCTACGCCGCCGCGCTCGCGCTCGCGATCATCCAGCTGCCGGTCGTGGCGCGCTCGACCGAGGAGGTGCTGCTGCTCGTCCCGACGGCGCTCCGGGAGGGCGGCATGGCGCTCGGCGCAAGCCGGGCGCGCACGGTCGTCACGGTGATCCTGCCGACGGCCGTCGGCGGCATCGTCACCGCCACGATCGTCGCTGTAGCCCGTGCCGCCGGCGAGACCGCGCCGCTACTGTTCACCGCCGGGATCTTCGCGAACGCGGTGGTCACCGACCCGACGAAGTCGATGGCCTCGATTCCGCTCGTCATCTTCCAGGGATCGGAGTCGCCCAGCGCGCACGACCAGCAGGTGGCGTGGGCGGCGGCGCTCGTGCTCCTCGCCGGGGTGCTGATCGCCAGCAGCACCGGCCGGCTGCTCTCCCTGCGGAGCCGGCGCAGGATCGAGCAGACGCGATGACCATGTACGTCACGATGCACGGGGATCCCGATGTCTGAGACCATCCGTCCCGAGGGGACCGCACACATGACCGACCAGCCCGAGGACACGACGTCGGTGGATCCGCCCGACCGGCCCGAGATCGCCGACGCGCGGCTCACCGCGCGCCTCGGGGCGGTGGCCGCCGGCCACGACGATGACCCCACCGCCGGCCATCCGACCGTGTTCGACCTCGAGGGCGTCGACGTCTCCTACAGCGGCAAGGTGGCGGTCCGCGACGTCACGATGGGAATTCACGAGAACCTCGTGACCGCGTTCATCGGCCCCTCCGGCTGCGGCAAGACCACGCTGCTGCGGACGCTCAACCGCCTCAACGATCTCATCCCGGGCGCCGTGGTCGAAGGCGCGGTGCACTACCGCGGGGAGGATCTGTACGGCCCGGCCGTGGACGCGGTCGAGGTGCGGCGGCGGATCGGCATGGTGTTCCAGCGCCCGAACCCCTTCCCCAAGTCGATCTACGACAACGTCGCGTACGGCCTCCGGCTGCACGGCATGAAGGACGACCTGGACGGCCGCGTCGAACGGGCGCTGCGCCACGCCGCGCTCTGGGACGAGGTGAAGGACCGGCTGAAGGCGAGCGGGCTGTCGCTCTCCGGCGGCCAGCAGCAGCGCCTGTGCATCGCCCGCGCGCTCGCCATCGAGCCGGATGTGGTGCTGATGGACGAGCCGGCGTCGGCGCTCGATCCGATCTCGACACAGAGCATCGAGGATCTGGTCGAGCAGCTCAAGCGGGACTACTCGATCATCATCGTCACGCACAACATGCAGCAGGCCGCGCGCGTCGCCGACGTGACCGCGTTCTTCAGCGTCGACGTCGGCGAGGACGGGTCGCGAAGCGGTGTGCTGGTGGAGCAGGGGCCGACCTCGAAGCTCTTCATCCGCCCGTCCGACCCCCGCACCGAGGCGTACGTCACCGGCCGTTTCGGCTGATCCGCCGGCCAGGCGCGTGGAGAAGGCGACCTCCGCGCGCTGATACCATCACGATCCGTGAGCAGCGAGGCAGTTCCGCCCGTCGCGACATCGCCCGGCGATCCCGACGCTGAGCTGACCGCCGCGGTGCTCGCGGATCTGGACGGCGCGGACGATCGGCTCGCGGCCTTCGCACGCTCCTACGCCCGGCGGATGGGGATCGACCAGGTGCAGCGGCCGGCCCCGGCCGCGCTGGCCGGACAGATCCGCAGCCTGTTCGCCTTCGTCGACGGCCGCCGCGGCGAGGTGGCGGTGCGGGCGCTCAACCCCGTGCGTGAGAGCGACGGCTACGTCGCCGCCGGCACCGTGGTCGAGGCGAACCTCCCGGACTCGCCGTTCCTGATCGACAGCGTGGGCGAGGAGCTGCGCAGCCACGGGCTCGACGTCCGCCTGGTCGTCCACCCGGTGATGGGCATCGAGCGGGCGCCGGACGGCTCGATCGCGGCCGTCGGGCCCGCGCGCGGCGCACTGCACCGCGAGTCCGTGATGCACTTCGAGGTGTCGCGGCGCGTGCCCGAGACCGAGCTCGCATCGCTGGAGGAGGGCGTCGCCCGGGTGCTCGGCGACGTGCGGCTCGCGGTGCGGGACTTCCACGCGATGGTCGACCACGTCGACCGGATGGTGGAGATCGCCCACGAGGCGGTGTCGCGCTATCCGAAGGACGAGATGGCCGAGGCGATCGCCTTCCTGCACTGGCTGAAGGCCGACAACTTCGTCTTCCTGGGGTACCGCGAGTACGAGGTGGCCGGGACGGGTGCGGACGCCGTCGTGCGCGTCGTGCCGGAGTCCGGGCTCGGCGTCCTGTCCGACGAGTCGAGCTCCACCTTCGCGAAGCCCGTCGCCGTCGGGACGCTCAAGCAGACGCTGCAGGACCGGATCGTCGGCGGTCCGCTGGTGGTGGTCTCGAAGACCAACCGCCAGGCCACGGTGCACCGCCGCGTCAAGATGGACTACGTCGGCGTCAAGCGTGTCGATCAGGCGGGCAACGTGGTCGGGGAGCTGCGCATGATCGGGCTCTTCACCAGCAAGGCGCTCATGGAGCCGGCGCGCGACGTGCCGCTGATCCGGCGCAAGCTCGACCACATCATGGAATCGGAGGACCTGTTCCCGGGGTCGCACGACTACAAGGCGGTCGTGACCATCTTCGACAGCTTCCCGAAGGACGAGCTGTTCGCGTCGACCGCCGAGGACGTGCGGCGCACGGTGATGGCGCTGCTGACCCTCCAGGAGAAGCGTCAGGTGCAGCTGTTCGTCCGCCCCGACCTGAACGGCCGCTTCGTCTCGGCGACCGTGGCACTGCCGCGCGACCACGTGTCGACCGAGCTGCGGCTCCGGCTCCAGAACCTGCTCGAGGAACGGTTCAACGGCGAGTCCGTCGACTACCACATGTCGCTCGGTGAGACCGATCCCGCGCGGTTCCACTTCATCGTGCACGTCCCGGAGGGCGAGATTCCCGAGGTGTCGTACGCGCAGCTCGAGCACGAGGTGCTCGATGCCGCGCGCACGTGGGACGACGCGCTCTCCGACGCGCTGGTGGAGCGGTACGGCGAGGTGCAGGGCCACGCGCTGGCGCGCCGCTATGCCGGGCTGTTCCCGGAGTACTACAAGAGCGCCACGCCGATGTTCATGGTGGAGTTCGATGTCGACCAGTTCGAGCGCCTGGGGCCCGAGCGGCCATACACGGTGGCGCTGCAGAACGAGGACGCAACGGCCGAGCCGCTGACGCGGCTGAAGCTCTACAAGACCGGGGGAAAGGCGCCGCTCTCGGACCTGCTGCCGGTGCTCGAGGCGCTCGGCCTGACGGTGGTCGAGGAGGTGCCGACCCGCCTGCAGGAGCACGAGGGCAGCGGCCGCTACCTCCACGACTTCGGCGTGCTGGACGCGAGCGGCTGGCCGCTCGACCTCGACAGCGTCGGGGGGCTGGTGGCGGACACCGTCCGGGCCGTCTGGGACGGCCGCGCGGAGTCCGACTCGCTGAACCGGCTGGTGCCCGCGGCACGCCTGAGCTGGCGGCAGGTCGCGATCCTGCGCGCCTACCGCCAGTACCGGCAGGTGCTCGGCGGCGGGTTCACGAAGCGCTACATCAACGACGCATTCGTCCGGAACTCGGGGCTCGCGCGCAAGCTGGTGGAGCTGTTCGAGCTGCGGCTCGACCCGGCGCGCGAGGGCGAGGGTGACTCGGCGGCGCTCGAGGAGCAGATCCTCCGCGGTCTCGACGAGATCGCGAGCCTCGACGACGACCGCATCCTGCGCAGCTTCTTCGGCATGATCCTGGCCACCGTCCGCACCAATGCGTTCAAGGACGGCGGTGCCCTGCCGTATCTGTCCTTCAAGCTGCGCTGCGCGGACGTGCCGGGCATGCCCAAGCCGGTCCCGCGCTGGGAGATCTTCGTGTACTCGACGGCGATGGAGGGCGTGCACCTGCGCGGTGGCTTCGTGGCCCGCGGCGGCATCCGCTGGTCGGACCGGCTGGAGGACTACCGCACCGAGATCCTTGGGCTGATGAAGGCGCAGATGGTCAAGAACGCGGTGATCGTGCCCACCGGCGCGAAGGGCGGGTTCGTGCTGAAGCAGCCGCCGTCCGAGCGGGACGCCCTCCGCGAGGAGGAGCGCCGGCAGTACATCGTCCTGATGCGCGGCATGCTCGACCTCACCGACAACATCGCCGGCGGTGAGGTGCGCCGGCCCCTGGGGGTGCGGGTGCTCGACACGGACTCCGACGCCTACCTGGTGGTCGCGGCGGACAAGGGCACCGCTCACCTCTCGGACACCGCCAACGAGGTCAGCGCCGAGTACGGGTTCTGGCTGGGCGACGCGTACGCCTCGGGCGGATCGGCCGGCTACGACCACAAGGCGCTGGGCATCACGGCGAAGGGCGCGTGGGAGAGCGTGAAGCGGCACTTCGGCGAGCTCGGCCACGACGTCATGACGGAGCCGTTCACCGTCATCGGCATCGGCGACATGTCGGGGGACGTCTTCGGAAACGGCATGCTGCTCTCGCCGGCGATCAGGCTGGTGGCGGCGTTCGACCACCGGCACGTGTTCATCGACCCCGACCCCGACCCCGAGCGGTCGATCGAGGAGCGGCGGCGGCTGTTCGAGCTGCCGAGCAGCTCCTGGGACGAGTACGACCGGTCGCTGATCTCGGCCGGCGGCGGTGTGTGGCCGCGAACGGCGAAGTCCGTGCCGCTGTCCGTGGAGGCGCGCACCGCCCTCGGCGTGCAGGCCGAGAGCCTGTCGCCCACCGAGCTCTGCCAGGCGATCCTGCGCGCGCCCGTGGACCTGTTCTGGAACGGCGGCATCGGCACGTTCGTTAAGGCGTCGAGCGAGTCGCATCCCGACGTCGGCGATCGTGCGAACGACGCGCTGCGGGTGAACGGCGGCGACCTGCGCTGCCGGGTCGTGGCGGAGGGCGGCAACCTCGGCTTCACGCAGAACGGCCGCATCGAGTACGCGGTGGCCGGCGGCCGTATCAACACCGACGCGATCGACAACTCGGCCGGCGTCGACTGCTCCGACCACGAGGTGAACCTGAAGATCCTGCTCGCGCAGGCCGTCGAGTCGGGCGCGCTGACCACCGAGCAGCGCAACGAGCTGCTCGAGTCGGTGGCCGACCACGTCACCGCGCACGTCCTCTACGACAACTACCTTCAGGTGCAGATCCTCTCCCAGGAGTCCAAGGTCTCCGCGGCCCGGATGGAGGCGTACGAGTCGCTGATGGAGGAGCTGGAGCGGGCGGGGCTGCTCGACCGCCAGCTGGAGTCTCTGCCCGGCAGCGACCGGATGGCCGAGCGCGAGGGCGCCGGAGCCGGGATGGTGCGGCCGGAGCTGTGCGTGCTGCTCGCCTATGCGAAACGGCTGCTGCGCGACCAGATTCAGCCGTCGAGCCTGCCCGACGACCCGTATCTCGACGCCGACCTCGCCTCGTATTTTCCCGAGCCCGTGGTCGAGCGCTTCGGTGACCTGCTGTCGACGCACCCGCTCCGGCGCGAGATCGTCGCGACGATCGTCACCAATGACGTCATCAACTCGATGGGGAGCACATTCGTCGCGCGCATGGCGGCCGAGACGGGCGCGGCGCCGGACGAGATCTGCCGGGCGTTCCTGATCGCGCGCGAGGTGACCGGGGCGCGCGAGCACTGGGGGCACATCGAGGGCCTGCGCAGCGACGTGCCGGTCGAGACGGCGGCCGAGCTGATGGCCGGGCTCGACAGCATGGTGGAGCAGTTCGCTCGGTGGTACCTGCGCTACGACGCCGAGCTCGACCTGCAATCGGCGATCGACCGCGACCGGCCGGGGTTCCGCGAGCTGCTCGCGCACCTGCAGGAGGCCGCCACGACCTCGTGGCGCCTCGAGTTCGACGAGCGGCTCGAGGGCTACGTCACGCTGAACGTGCCGGAGGACACGGCCCGTTTCGGCGCGACGGTCCCCGATCTGGTGTATGCGCCGGACGTGATCGCGGTGGCTCGCGAGACCGGCCGTTCGATCGCCGAGGTGGCCCACGCATTCTTCGTGGTGGGCGAGCGGCTGTACCTGAACGTCGTCGAGGAGCGCGTCGCCCACTTCCCGGCGAAGACGCGCTGGCAACGCCTCGCCTGGGGCTCGCAGCTGGACGACCTGCGGTTGCTCCGCAGGCAGATCGTGGCGCGCGTGATCGAGCAGGGCGCGGGCGAGGACATCGACGCCGCGGTGGACGCCTACCTCGCCGCGCGCGTCGATCCGTATCAGCGGTTGGCCACGCTGATGGGGACGACCGCCGGCTCACAGGTCGACGACGCGTCCGCGGTCATGGTGATGGTGCACCAGATCCGCCAGGTGGTGGCCTGAGCGCCGCCCCAGCCCGTCACGATTCTGCAACGATCTTGCACCACCCCCCGGTCGGGGCTTGACTCCAATAATTGGCCCTTGCGGGCGATCCGCCAACCATGCGGGCGCAACGTCACAAAGGTGCAACGAGAGCGTCAAACCCACCCGTCGGGGCTTTGACACCGTCTCGGGCCTCCCCCGGACGGGCGGTTGACGATGGGCGGGTACGCTTTCCCGCGTCATGAATCGCCTCGCCGACGAGACCAGCCCCTACCTGCTCCAGCACGCCGACAACCCGGTCGACTGGTACCCCTGGGGCGCCGAGGCGCTCGAGCGCGCGCGCAGCGAGGACCGCCCGATCCTCCTGTCCATCGGCTATGCGGCCTGCCACTGGTGCCACGTGATGGCGCACGAATCCTTCGAGGATGCCGAGACCGCCGAGCTGATGAACCGCCTGTTCGTCAACATCAAGGTCGACCGCGAGCAGCGACCCGATCTCGATGCGATCTACATGAACGCCGTCGTGGCGTTCACGCAGGGACACGGCGGGTGGCCGATGACCGTGTTCCTGACACCCGACTGCCGCCCCTTCCACGGCGGCACGTACTTCCCGCCCCAGTCGCGGATGGGCCTGCCGAGCTTCCGCCAGGTGCTCCAGGCCACGGCCGACGCGTACCGCGAGCGGCCCGACGACATCCAGCGCGTGGCCGGCTCGGTCACCGCCTACCTGCAGTCGGCCTCGCAGCTCGACCCGGGCCGGGAAGAGCTGCAGCCCGGCCTGCTCGAGGCGGCCGCCGAGGTGCTCGAGCGGGCGGTCGACCGCCCCTACGGCGGCTTCGGCACGGCGCCCAAGTTTCCGCCCGCCTCCGCGATCGAGTTCCTCCTTCGCATGTCCCGGCGCGGCGCCGGCGGCGACCCGCTCGGCGTCGCCACCCTCACGCTGGACGGCATGGCGCTGGGCGGGATGTACGACGTGCTCGGCGGCGGCTTCGCCCGGTACTCGGTCGACGCCGAGTGGCTCGTCCCGCACTTCGAGAAGATGCTCTACGACAACGCCCTGCTCGCGTCCGCCTACCTGCACGGCTGGGTCGTGACCGGCGATCCGCACTACCGCGAGGTCTGCGAGCGCACGCTCGACTTCATGCTGCGCGAGCTCGCCGTCGACGGGGGCGGGTTCGCGTCGGCGCTCGACGCGGACACGGAGGGCGAGGAGGGCCTGACGTACGTCTGGACGCCCGATCAGGTGCGCGAAGCGCTCGACCCGGCCGACGCCGAAGCGGCGATCGCATACCTGGGCGTCTCCGAGCCGGGCAACTTCGAGGGCGCAACGGTGCTTCGCCCGGCCGGCGAGCCGCCCGCGGGGTGGGAGCGGATCCGCGAGCGGATGCTGGATGCCAGGTGCCGGCGGCCCCAGCCGGCCCGGGACGACAAGGTCGTCGCGAGCTGGAACGGGTTCGCGCTGGCGGCGCTGGCCGAGGCCGGCCGCCGTTTCCGCCGGGATGACTACCTCGACGCCGCGCGCGCGTGCGCGGACTTCCTGCTCACGGTGATGCGGGACGACGGCCGTCTGCGGCGCGCCGCGCGCGACGGCCGTGCCGCCGACATCACCGGCTACCTCGACGACTACGGCGCGGTTGCGCTCGGGTTGCTGGACCTGTACCGCGCGACCGCCGAGCCGCGCTGGCTCGTGGCGGCAGAGGAGCTGGTCGCCGTCGTCCGCGAGCAGTTCGCAGATCCGGAGCGCGGGGGGTTCTACTACACCCCGGCCGACGGTGAGCGGCTGATCGCCCGCCACAAGGAGCTCGACGACAACCCGACACCGTCCGGCCAGTCGCTCATGGCGACGGTGCTGCTCCAGCTCGCGCGGCTGCACGGCGACGAGGCGATGGAGTCCGAGGCGGCCGGCGTCCTGCAGCTCGCCGCGCCGTACGTGGAGCGCTCGCCGCACGGCCTCGGCCAGGCGCTCTGCGCGCTCGACATGTACCTCTCGCCGCCGCAGGAGATCGCCGTGATCGGCCCGCCGGACGACGAGGCCACGCAAAGGCTCGCCGCCGCCGCGCTCGATCCGTACCTTCCCAACGCCGTTGTCGCATATGGCGACGGTCACCACGACGCATCGCTTCCCGTGCTGGCCGGCAAGGGCCTCGTCGGCGGCCGCCCGGCCGTCTACATCTGCGAGCGGTTCGCCTGCCGGGCCCCGCTCACCGATCCCGGCGCCGTCTCCGCCGCGCTGGCCGCATGAGCGACGACCCGGGCCGCCTCAAGCGCGAGGCGGCCGAGGCGGCGATCGAGGCGGAGGTGCGAAGCGGGATGGTGCTCGGCCTCGGCACGGGATCGACCGCGATGTGGCTGCTCGAGGGGCTGGCCGCCCGCCTCGCCTCCGGTGCGCTGGCCGACATCGTCGGCGTGCCGACGTCCGAGCAGACGGCCGTGCGCTGCCGGGACCTCGGCATCCCGCTCGCCTCGCTTGAGCAGCGCCCGGCGCTCGACCTCGCGATCGACGGCGCCGACGAGATCGCTCCCGGCATCGACCTGATCAAGGGCCTCGGGGGGGCACATCTTCGCGAGAAGGTCGTGGCCGCCTCCGCCGCCCGCTTCGTCGTCGTCGCCGACGACTCCAAGCTCGTCTCGCGCCTCGGCCAGCGGGCGCCGCTCCCGGTCGAGGTGATCGCGTTCGCCCGGCCGCTGTGCGAGCGGCTCCTGCGCGACGCCGGCTGGACGCCGGCGCTCCGCGCCGCGGGCGGTGAGCCGTTCGTCACCGACGAGGGCAACCACCTCGTCGACTGCCGACGCAACGACTGGAGCGATCCGGCGCTGCTCAGCGCGGAGCTGCACGCCATGCCGGGGGTCGTCGAGCACGGCCTGTTCCTGGGCATGGCCGCCGCGGCGTACGTCGCCACGCCGGACGGCGTGCGCGTGCTCGCACCCTAGCCGTGGGGTGGAGCGAGCCGCCGGCGCATCACCTCGACCGCCTCGGGACTCGAATCGATCAGGACGTACCGGCGGTCCAGCGACCGTGCCACCGCGCCCAGCGTCCCGGAACCGGCGAAGAAGTCGAGCACCACGTCGCCCGGCCGCGTCGAGGCCTGCACCATCCGGCGGACGATCCCCTCGGGCTTCTGCGTGGGATATCCCGTCTTCTCGCGGCCGTTGGTGGGGACGATCGTGTGCCACCAGACGGAGGTGGGCAGCTTGCCGCGCGCCCGCTTCTCGGGCGTTACGAGGCCCGGCGCCATGTACGGCTCCCGGTCGACCTCGTCGGAGTCGAAGAAGTAGCGGCCCGGGTCGCGCACGTAGACCAGGATCGTGTCGTGTTTCGTCGGCCATCGCCGGCGGCTCTTCGCGCCGTAGTCGTACGCCCAGATCAGCTCGTTCAGGAAGCACGCGCGTCCGAAGATCCCGTCCAGCAGCACCTTCACGTAGTGCGCCTCCCGCGGGTCGAGGTGCACGTAGAGCGTGCCCGACTCGTGGAGCAGGCGGCGTGCCTCGCGGAGCCGCGGCTCGAGGAAGGCCGTGTAGTCCTCGAACCTGTCGTCGTACGCCGCGCGCGCGAGCTCGTCGGTGCGGTAGCGCCGGCCGGCGAAGCCGGTGCGGTCGCCTGCGCTGTCCGCCACCGTTGCGAGCGTCCGCCGCTCCTGCCTGCGCCCGGTGTTGAACGGCGGGTCGATGTAGATCAGCTGAAACGCCGCGTCGGGAAGCGACGGCAGGAGATCGAGGTTGTCGCCGAGCAGGATCTGGTCGAGCTCCACGCCGCGAGTCTACGACCCGCGCGCGACGCTACTCGGGATCGTCCGGGCGGCCCTTCAGCTTCCGCACGATCTGCTCGCTGCTCGGCCGTCGCACCTTCGTCACCCAGCCGAGCTTCTCCCAGCCCTGGATGACGAGCCCGGAGACGTCGACCTGCTTGCGCCCGAGCCCGTGGAATGCGGACGTCGGGAAGACGTGGTGATTGTGATGCCATGACTCACCCAGCGACGGCAGGGCCAGCACCCAGTTGTTCGTGGACAGGTCGTACGCTGCGAACGGCCTGCGGCCGAAGTAGTGGCAGATCGAGTTCACGCTCCAGGTCACGTGGTGATTGAGGAACAGCCGCACGAGCCCGCCCCAGAGCAGTCCTGTGAACGCCCCGCGCCACGTGCCGCCGGTGAGGACGTACCCGAGGGCGAACGGCACCACGAACCCCATCACCGCCCAGAGCACGAACGTGCGATCGATGAACCGGATCAGCGGATCCTCGACCAGGTCGCGTCCCATGCGGTCCTGCTCCAGCGCCTGGCGGTGCGTGAACATCCACCCCATGTGCGCGTGCACGAGGCCGCGCAGCTGGCCGCCGATGCCACCGCCGAACCCGTGATGCGGGCTGTGCGGGTCGCCCTCCTTGTCGGAGTGCGCGTGGTGCGTGCGGTGGTCGACGGCCCACGTGATCGCCCGCCCCTGCACGGCCATCGACCCGAAGATCAGCAGCGCCGCCTTGAGCGGCTTGACTGCTTCGAAAGCACGGTGCGTCAGCATGCGGTGGAAGCCGATGGTGATGCCGAAGCCGCACAGCACGTAGAGCACCACCAGCAGCGCCAGATCGGTCCACCCGACCGCCGTGTTCCACAGCAGCGCGACCGCCGCGACGAACCCGACGAACGGGATCGTCGTGATGACGAGCATGGTTGCCTTCTGCCCCCATCCGGCAGTCTCGACCGGCGGGTGGTCTGCGGTGATCTGCACGATGTCAGCCCTTTCGCTGTGCCTGTGCCCGGAGCGCCGCCTTGTGCGCGCGCTTCCCGGCCTGGTAGTGCTCGAGCGCCTCGGCGGAATCGACGTCGCCGAGCGTTGGATGGTTCGGCACGACGCCCTCCCATCCCTGCGGCCTGACGCCGAACCGGTTCACCAGCGTTGCCGTCAGGCTCCGCACCTTCATGTCACCAAAGCCCGGCAGCGCCGCCAGCCGGGCGACCATGTCCTGCCCGGATGTGGCCTCGCTCCAAACCCGCGAGCCGTCGCCGCCGTACGTCTCGGATATCTCTTGGCAGAGCCGCTGCACCCGCTCCGCCATCGAGCCGGGGAAGCGGTGGATGGCCGGCTTCTCCCGGAACACCGCCTCGAGCCGATCCGGCGGCATTGCCGCGATCCGCCCGGGATCGAGGTGCCCGAGCCGCTCCCTGAGCACGAGCGGCCCGGCGAACGCCTTCTGCACTGTCACCTGCTGGTCGAGCGCGAAGCCGATCAGCAGCGCGTTGGGGTCCTCCGCCAGCAGCCGGTTTGCGCGCTCGTCGTCGGTGAAGTGGAGCTGCGCCGGAAGGGCGGTCGATGCCATACGGGAAATCTACCTGTACCCGGCGGTTGCCGATCCGCTCTCCAATGCGTCGACAACCCAGCGCGCCACCTTCTCGGGCGGGTCGCCGCCCGTGCGGCGCGTCACGCCCCGGGCAACCGCCGCGAACTCCGTGTCCGTCAGGGCCGGCTTGACGTTGACCACGTGGATGCCGTGGTCGCGCAGCTCCCGGTAGGCGGTTCGCGAGAGCAGGTCGACCGCGGCCTTGGTGGCGGCGTATGCGCCGCTCCCTGGATCCGGGAACTCGCCGACGATCGATGACACGTTGACGATGCCGCCGCCGTGGCCCTGGCGGATGAGCTGCTCGCCGGCGGCGCGCATGCCGTGGATCACGCCCAGCACGTTCGTCCTGATCATGCCGTCGACGCGCTCGACGTCGATCTCGTGCAGCGGTCCGTACACCCCGTACCCGGCGTTGTTGACCATCACCGTCAACCGTCCGCCCCAGTCGACCGCCGCAGCGACCAGCGCCTGCACCTCCCCGTAGTCCCCCACGTCGCATGCAACGGCGAGGCCGTCCAGCTCCTCGGCGACCGGCTCCAGCCGGTCCATGCGGCGCGACGAGACGACCACCCGCGCGCCCGCGTCGCGAAGCGCCCGGGCCACGGCCAGTCCGATCCCGCTGGAGGCTCCGGTGACCACGGCAACCGCCCCATCGAGCGACACCGTTGCGCCTCGTGGGCCCGGTATCTCGTCTGCGCTCATGACGTCCTCCCGTCGCTACCCTGCATGTGTATGGCGAATCCCGTGACAGCCGTCTGGAAGCCGGTCGAGCGGCGCATGGCCGGCGCCTGGCGCCTCGTCGAGCGACGCTTTGCCGCCGCCGGTCTGCGAATGATACGGCCATGGGAACGGCTGCCGGTCGGCGCCCAGGTCGCGATCGCCTTCCCGACCTGGACGGTGCTGCTGTTCCTGTTCCATCTCGGCCCGCTCAATCAGCCGCCCGTGCGGGCGGCCTTCTACGGCGTCTTCTGGTCGCTGTTCTTCACACCCCTGGTCGTCCTGGGCACGCAGAACGAGCTGCGCAAGCGCCGTGAGCGTGAGCACGAGACGGCCGGTACCGGCCCCGGCTAGCTCCTGGACGGGCCGAGCGCCAGGCCCTGGCGGAGCGCCGCGACCACCTCGTCGTGCGTCCACGGCGACGGTGCGACCGAGATGAAGTAGTCCTTCAGCGCGTTCTCGGCCAGCTCGTCGAGGTGCTCCTCAGCCACGCCGACCGAGGTCAGCGTCTCGAAGTCGAGCTCCTCGAGGATCCGCCGCACGGCGCGCACGGCCCGAGACCCGTCGGCGGATCCGTCGTCCGCCTCGCCGAGGGCGTCGGCGACGCGCTCGAACTGCTCGGGCACGTACGCGCGGTCCCGGTCCATCGTCTCGGCGAGGACGAGCCCGATGGTGAGGCCGTGCGGCAGGCCGAACCTTCCTCCGATCGCCTGCGCGATCGAGTGCTCGGAGCCGCAGTCGGAGATGTTCATCGCGAGCCCTCCCATCAGGCTGGCGCACATCATCTCGCTGCGCGCGTCGGCGTCCGACCCGTCGCGGACGGCCCGCACCAGCGCCCCGCCCGCGAGCCGCGTGCCCTCCAGCCCGATCGCGTCCCCCACCGGCGTGCGCGCCGTGACGACGAGCGCCGCGATCGACTGAGCCAGCGCGTCGATGCCGGTGTAGGCGGTCAGCTTCGTGGGCAGCCCATGGGTGAGTGTCGGGTCGACCAGCGCATGCTGGGCGCGCAGCAGCGGACTGGCGATGCCGGCCTTGATGTGCGTCTCCTCGTCGGTGATGACCGCCCCGCCCGACACCTCGGAGCCCGTGCCGGCCGTCGTCGGCACGCAGATCAGCGGGATGGCCGGCGGCTCGTAGGCAGCCTCCCCGCGTGCGAACCGCATGTACGGCCCACCCTGCGCCGCGACCAGCCGAGCGGCCTTGGCGGTGTCCATGGAGGAGCCACCCCCGAGCGCCACGACCGCGTCGCACCCCGACTCGCTGAGCGCGGCGGCCGCCTGCTCGACGACGGCGACGGTCGGCTCGCCGGCGTCCTTCTCGAACCGCACGGCATTGCCCAGCGGGCCGATCGCCGCGGCGATCCCCGGCACGAACGCGTCCAGCCCACGGTCCATGATCAGGAACGGCCGCGACGCCCGCTCCTCCGCGAGCACGGCGGCGAGCTGCGACGCGGCGCCGTCGCCGAAGCGGATCTTCACTGGCAGGTGGTTCCGGAACGGGGCGATCATCGCGGTCCTTTCAGATCGGTTCGACGCTGTCGCCCACCGAGACCACCCCCGGCTCGACGACGTCGGCATAGACACCGAAGCAGATCTCGCGGTCGACCGGCGGCCGGTAGGCGCCGATCAGCCGCAGGGTGTCGAGATCGCGCGCGCCGCTGTCGGGGTTCTTGGTGGTGAGCGAGCAGCGCGCATCGCGCTCGACGACGCGGAGCACCGCTTCGCCGGCGCGGATGTCGCGGCCCACCCAGCCGTCCTCGCCGTGGGGCGGCACGCCGTCGATCAGCAGCGTGTTGCGGAATCGCCTGGGATCGGGGGCGTGGTCGAGCCCCGAGCGGTCGGCCAGCTCCTGCAGCGACTCGCGCGAGAGCAGCGACATGGGGTGGGCGTCCTGAGCGTGCTCGCCATCGTCCGCCCGCAGCAGCCGCATCGGCCGGCCGGTCAGCTCCGAGAGCGCGTCCGCCCACGGCCCGCCGACCACCACGCCGTGCAGCTCGCGGCCGAACAGCGAGACCGTCTTGGGCGTGCCGCCGTCCACGGTTCCCTCGACGACGCGGTCGTCCGGCATCGTCACCGCCAGACGGCCCGTCGAGGGGTCATACCGGGAGCGCGCCTGCGCCAGGGCACCGTACGTCCGCAGGGTGGCGACCTCGTCCTGCTCGTCCAGCACCACGAAGGAGCGGTCGCCGGCAATCCCGAGCGGCGTCACGGTGGCGCGGTCGGTGCTCTCGAGGCCCAGGGACTTCACGGGAGAGAGGTAGATGGCGCGGACGCGGGCCACGGGCGTCGGATAGCCTACTGCGCGCATCGCCAAGGTTCGACCAGGAGCGTCCCAGCATGACCCAGTCACGGTTCGCGGAGGCCCTCAGCGGCCAGATCGCCTACGAGTTCGGCGCGTCGCAGCAGTACATCGCGATCGCCGTCCACTACGACGCGGAGACGCTGCCCCGGCTCGCCGCGCACTTCTACCAGCAGGCGCTGGAGGAGCGGAATCACGCCATGATGATGGTGCAGTACCTGCTCGATGCCGGCGTCGACGTGACGATCCCGGGCGTGGAGGCACCGCAGGTCTCGTTCGGCGACGTGGTCGAGCCGGTCGCGCTCGCGCTGGCCCAGGAGCGGCGGGTGACCGAGCAGATCGGCGCGCTTGCGACGCTCGCGCGCGAGACGGGGGACTACGCGGGCGAGCAGTTCATGCAGTGGTTCATCAAGGAGCAGGTGGAGGAGGTCTCCAGCATGTCCGGCCTGCTCACGGTCGTCGAGCGAGCGCGCGAGAACCCGTTGCTGGCCGAGGAGTACCTCGCCCGCGAGTCGGCAGCCGAGGCCGTCGACCCGACCGCTCCCCATGCCGCCGGCGGCGCGCTCTAGCGCCGCGACCGCCCTCGCCTGCGTGGCTCTCGCCGCGGGATGCCTGGGAGGCGGCTCCGGCCAGTCGAGCGGGCGGGCGGGTGGGGACGGGCCTTCGAGGTCGCAGTTCTCCGCGCGGGCCGTGGCGATCTGCCAGCGGTACCAGCGCCGGATCGGCTCGCTCACGAGCTCGACCGATCTGGCCCACCTGGCCGCGCAGGGGCGCCGCGCGGTGGCGCTCGAGCGCGCCGAGCTTCGCGAGCTGCGGGCGCTCACGCCCCCGGCGGCCGACCGCACGGCGGTCGACCGCCTGTTCTCGACCCTCGAGGGCGCGATCGGCACGGGCGACAAGCTTGTCGCCGCCGCCGGCGCTCAAGACGCGGCCGGCGTGGCCGCGGATGCGGAGCTGCTGAGGGCGCAGCTGGCGGCGACGGCCCGGCTCGCCCGCCCGTTCGGCCTGAACGCCTGCGCGCGGTAGCGCCGCACGCCGCCGCTACACTGCGCGCCCGATGGAGCCCCCAGCGTTGGAGCTGTTCCCGCTCGACGACCGCGGTTCGGCAGTCTGGATGCTCGGCCGCTCCGATCCCGCCAGCCGCTCATCGGCCGCGATCGTGGTCGACGCCGGCACCCTGCTCGTCGACCCGGTCGACACCCCCGGCCTCGACGGCCTGCTCGCCGGGCTGCCGCCGGTGTGCGGCGTTGCCACGCTGCTCGGACGCCATCAGCGTGACGCCGAGTCGATCGCCGCGCGGCTCGGCGTGCCTCGTCTGCTCCCCCGGGCTCTGGGCGGCGCGGGCATCACGCTCGCCGGGGTGGAGGAGCGGGCGGTGATCGACCGCGGCGGATGGCACGAGGCGCTGCTGTGGATCTCGGATCGCCGGCTGCTGGTCTGCGCCGAGACGGTCGGAACCGCCGCCTTCGATCTCGCCCGGCGCGGCGACAGGCTCGGCATGCACCCGGTTGCCCGGCTGAGGCCTCCGCGAGGCGCCTTTTCGGGGCTTGATCCCGCCACCATCGCGGTCGGGCATGGGCCGCCGCTGACGGATGGCGCCGCCCAGGCGCTCGAGCGTGCGCTCGCCACGGGCCGTCGCCAGCTGCCGCTGAACTGGGTGCGGCTCGTCGCCGAGGCGCTCAGAGCGCGGCGAGCTGCTCGGCAAAGCCGCCGCTGACCGCCTGAAGCGGCCGGCGGACGTCCGGCCGCACCGGGACGCCGCGGTGGTGCAGCACCCACTTCAGCGCGGGGATGAACGTGGTCGCGCCGAGTGCGTCGCGCAGCGACCGCAGCCGCGCCACGTGCTCCTCGCTGGGCTCGTCCAGCACGCGCCGGACGTCCGCCGGAAACGCGCTCGCAAGGCCGGAAACGGAGCCGTACGCGCCGTCCGCCAGCGCCTCGGGCAGCAGCGGCTCCTGGCCGATGAACGCCTTCAGGCCGAGTGAGAGGTACGGCGACACCGCCTCGTACGGGCTCTCGGAGACCTTCAGGCCGGCCACGTTCGACGTCCGTTCCACGACCCGCGCGATCACGGCCGGCGTCAGCGGATAGCCGCTGCGGGCGGTGAAGGCATAGAGGTAGAACGGCAGCGGCGCGCACGCGTCGGCCGCGGTGACGAAGTGCTCGACCAGCTCGTCCTCGCCCAGCGGGTAGTAGGGCGGCGGGATCACCGCCGCGCCGTCGGCGCGGATCGACGCCGCGTGCTCGGCCAGCGCCGCGGTCTCCTTCGTCGTCTGGGCGCCGCAGTGCACGATCAGCGTCCCGGAGCAGGCCGCCCGGAACTCGGTCGCCGCGCGCACGCGCTCGTGGTGGTCGAGCTGGACGCCCTCCCCGGTGGTGCCGAGGCAGAAGATGCCGTCGACGCCGCCCTCCTCGAGGTGGCGGACGAGCGGGGCGATCGCGTCGACGTCGAGCGCGTCGCCGCCGTCGCGGAGCGGCGTGATGGAGGCTGCGAGCAGTGGAGGGGCCATCGGGTGTGCGAGCATAGCGCCCGATGCGTCGCAGGAGCGAACTTCCCCGGCGGGCGGAGCTGGTGGTGATCGGGAGCGGCATCGTCGGCGCCGCGAGCGCGTTCTTCGCCGCCCGCGCCGGCATGTCCGTGCTGGTGCTGGAACGGCGCCGCGCGCTGTGCTCGCTGACGACGGCGGTGGCCGCGGGCGGCTACCGCCTCCAGCTCGAGCACCGCGAGGAGGTGGAGCTGGTCTCGCGCACGGTGCGGCTGCTCGAGCGCTTCGCGGAGGAGACCGGCCAGTCCCTCCACGACCCCTGCCTGCGGGCCCAGGGCTACCTCTGGCTCGCGCGCTCCGCCGCGACCGCGGCCCGCCAGAGCGACCTGGTCGCGCGTCAGCGTGCCTGGGGCGTGGGCGGCGTCGAGCTGCTGACCGGCGACGAGACGCGCGCGCGATTTCCGTGGGTGCCCGACGACGTCCTGCAGGCCCGGTTCCGGCAGGCGGACGGCCTGATCGAGCCCAAGCGGATCGCGATGGGTCTGCTCGAGGGCTCAGGGGCCGAGGTGGTGACGAGCGTTGGGGTCACGGGGTTCGACCTTTCGAGCGGGAGGCTGAACGGGGTGGTGACCGACCGCGGCACCGTCGCGTGCGGCAGCTGTGTGATCGCCGCGGGCCCGCTGTCGGAGCCGCTCGCCCGGACGGCCGGCATCGACCTGCCCGTGACCGCGGTGCGCCGGCAGCGCGTGCTGCTCTGGGATGTGCCGGAGGTTCCGCGCGATGCGCCGATGACCATCGACGAGGAGACGACGGCCCACTGGCGGCCGGTTGCCTCCGGCGCCTACCTGCTGTATCCGGATGCCGCGGAGCGGGGGAGCGACCCGGTCGAGGACGTGCCGGCCGACCCGGACTTCGCCGTGCAGCTGCTCGACCCCGACAGCGCCATAGCCGTCGCCCGCACCGCCCGGTTCTGGCGGGACGTCTGGGAGCGCGGCGGGTCGGCGTGGGTGGTGCAGGCCGGGCAGTACACCATGACGCCCGACCAGCGGCCGCTGGTCGGCGCCACCGGCATCGAGGGCCTGTTCGTGAACACCGGCTACAGCGGGCACGGCGTGATGGCGGGCCCGGCGGGCGGAGAGATCCTCGGCCGCCTGCTCGCGGGCGAGCTCCGCGAGAGCCCGTTCCGGCTCGACCGGGAGTTCGTCGCTGCCACACAGGCGTTCTGAAGGCGGCTCACATGGCCGCCACAGCGCGAACGACGTGGCGGCAGAGGTCCGGGACCGCCTCCGCGTCGTCGGTGTACATCGACGGCTTGAAGCAGATCGAGGTGTAGCCGGCGGCGAGCTGAGGCGGCACCTGTTCGAGCGCCTCGTCGATCGACGCCGTGGAGCGGGCGTCCGGGAAGCGGCCGCGGATGCCGCCCACGAGCTCCAGCGCCGCGGGGTCGCGGCCCGCGGCCTCGAGCGCGGCGCGCAGACCGCCCAGCTCGTCGGGCGTCGGCGATCCGAACGGGTGGAATCCGTCGCCGTAGCGCACGATCCGGCGGCGGAGCGCTTCGTGGAGCGACATGCCGCCGAACCACATCGCCGGCCCACCGTCGCGATGGGGCTTTGGCTCCACGTAGGCGCCGTCGAAGGCGAAGAACCGGCCGTCGAACGATGCCGGCGTCTGCGTCCACGCGGCTCGCATCGCCTCCAGCTGCTCGTCCAGGATCGCCCCGCGCCGGCGGAACGGCACGCCCAGCGCCCGGTACTCCTCCTCGCTCCAGCTCACGGTCGGCTGCACCACCAGGCGGCCCTGGCCGAGCAGGTCGAGCGTGCCCAGCTGCTTGGCGAGCAGCAGCGGATGGCGAAGCGGCGCGATGATCGCAGCGAGCGCGACCCGCAGCGTCGCCGTCGAGGCGAGGATGGCGGATGCGACCACGATCGAGTCGGGCCACGGTGTCGCCGGGTCCTGGTTCCCGGGCGCGGCGTAGTCGCGCGGGTTGCCCATCAGCCCGGCGGCGCTCGAGTCGCGGCCCAGCACGACGTGCTCGCTGAGCATCACCGTGTGGACGCCCGCCTCCTCCGCCTGGCGGGCGATGCGCACGAGCGCGGGCAGGTCACGGGGCGATACGAGCGTCCAGTTCTCGCTCAGCACGAGCACGATGCGGGCATCTGCCATTCCCGTATCAAACCAGTCCGTGCGAGAATCGGC
The DNA here is from genome assembly GCA_036403155.1 of Gaiellales bacterium. Taxonomy (GTDB): domain Bacteria; phylum Actinomycetota; class Thermoleophilia; order Gaiellales; family JAICJC01; genus JAICYJ01. The sequence continues at coordinate 129,637 of DASWRM010000007.1, forward strand.
GACGACGCCACGTCCCACCCGAGGAGCCGACATGACCACGACGCCAGCCATCGATCCCGTCACCCAGGCGAAGGTCGACCTTGCCGCCGCGCTGCGGGCTGCCGCGCTCCATGGCCTCAACGAGGGCGTCGACAACCACTTCAGCCTGGCCGTGCCCCGCCGCGACGACCGCTTCCTGCTCAACCGGTTCGGCCCCCACTGGTCCGAGATCACGGCCTCCGACCTGATCACCGTCGACCTGGACGGCGAGGTCGTGGAGGGTGAGGGCGAGTGGGAGCTGACGGCGTTCATGATCCACCGCGGGGTGCATCTGGCGCGACCGTCGGCCCGCTGCGTGCTGCACACGCACATGCCCTACGCGACCGCCGTGTCGATGACACAGGGCGGCTTCGACACCCGGGTCAGCCAGAACTCGATGATGTTCCACGGGCGCGTCGTCAGCCTCGCATACGGTGGGTTCGCGGAGGCGGCCGACGAGGGCAACCGGATCGGCGAGGCCGTCGGCGATGACGTCTCGGTCGTCATGCTGGAGAACCACGGCGTCCTGGTGATCGGCGAGACGGTCGCCGAGGCGTGGCACCGCCTCTACTTCCTCGAGCGGGCCTGCCAGATGCAGGTGCTCGCCCAGTCGACCGGCCGTCCGCTGATCCAGGTCAGCGAGGAGCTTGCCGCCCGCACCGCGGCCCAGGCGGTCGCCGATACGGACAACCCGCCGGCGCTGTTTGCCGCCGTGCGGCGCCAGCTCGACCGCGAGAGCCCGGGCTATCAGTTCTGACCGACGCTCTCACGGCGCCTGCTTGACGTCGAACGCCGTCAGGCGATCGGCGATGAGTTCTCGAAGCGGGTCGAGTCCCAACGCACATGACCCTGACCACGAGACGAGAACCTGAGGAGCGTGTCATCAATGACCATCGTCATCACCGCCTTCGAACGGTCGCCTGACGGCGGCAAGGGCCTGGCGCGCGATACCCGCGTTCGATGGGCGCTGGAGGAAGTGAACCAGCCGTACGACGTCCGCCTCGTGTCGTTCCGCGAACGAGAGGAGCCCGCCCATCTGCGGCTTCATCCTTTCGGCTTGATACCGACCTATGAAGACGGCGACCTCGTCCTGTTCGAGACAGGCGCGATCGTCCTCCAGATCGGAGAGCACCATGCGGGCCTGTTCCCGGACGATGCCAATGCGCGGGCGCGGGCGATCGCGTGGATGTTCGCCGCGCTCAACACCGTGGAGCCGCCGATCCTCGAGCTCGTGACCGCCAGGATCGTGGAGGGCGACAAACCCTGGGCCGAAGAGCGCCTGCCTCTGGTGAAGGACCGCATTCGCGACCGGCTCGTCCGGCTTTCTGCCCGCCTGGGCGATGCCGATTGGCTCGATGGAGCGTTCAGTGCGGGCGACCTCATGATGGTGTCGGTCCTGCTGAGGCTGCGGCCGTCGGGCCTTCTGGACGAGTTTCCGACACTGGCTGACTATGTCGCCCGTGGCGAAGCGCGGCCCGCATATGCACGGGCGTTCGCCGCCCAGTGGGCGGTCAACAACCCCGATACTCCGCAGGCCGGCTGAAGACGTCACGGCGTTCCGGCGGCGATGCGCCGGAATGCCTCTCTCTGTGCGACGGGAGCGACGGGACTCGAACCCGCGACCTCCGGCGTGACAGGCCGGCGTTCTAACCAGCTGAACTACGCCCCCGGGGCGCGCCTGGCGGGGCGCCGCAGATGAGTATGCCACAGGCGGTGGGCTGGCGATCCCGCCTCGCAGGTGCCTAGAATCGTCCTTCGCCCCCCGTCCGTCCGTACATTCCGGCCGGCCGCGGCCGACCACCCGGCCATGCCCGACTACCTCCCGATCGAGCAGCACGGCATCATCGGCGACCTGCACACGGTGGCGCTGATCGGCACCGACGGGACGATCGACTGGTACTGCCCCGAGCGGTTCGACTCTCCGAGCATCTTCGCCTCCGTGCTGGATGCGGAGAAGGGCGGCCACTTCCGGATCGCGCCGGTCGAGTCGGAGCACACCGCAAAGCAGCTGTACTTCCCCGACACGAACGTCCTCATCACCCGGTTCCTGACGCCCGGCGGGGTCGGGGAGGTGCAGGACTTCATGCCGATCCACCGCGACCCCGACCACCGCCGTCGCCTCGTCCGGCGGGTGATCTGCGTGCGGGGCGAGATGCACTTCCGCGCCGAGTGCGAGCCGCGGTTCGACTATGCCAGGGCGTCGCACGAGACGGTCGTGACCGAGCATGGCGCCGGCTTCCGGTCGCCCGGTCTGGCCATGCTGCTGGAGGCCAACGTGCCCTTCACGCGCACCGAGCATGGCGTCTCCGCCGGGTTCACGCTCCGTGACGGCGAGAGCTGCACCTTCTCGCTCGAGCAGTGCATGCACGACCAGCTGCCGGGCCCGATCGACGAGCACGCCGCGGCGGAGGCGTTCTCGCGCACCGTCCGCTACTGGCGCGGGTGGCTCGCCAGGTCGCGCTACCGCGGGCGCTGGCGCGAGATGGTGCACCGCTCGGCGCTCACGCTCAAGCTGCTCACCTACCGGCCGACCGGTGCGCTGATCGCGGCCCCGACCACGAGCCTGCCGGAGGGGATCGGCGGCGAGCGCAACTGGGACTACCGCTACACGTGGATCCGCGACGGCGCGTTCTCGCTGTACGCGCTGCTGCGGCTCGGCTTCACGGAGGAGGCGGCCGCGTTCATGGGCTGGTTGTCCGACCGCTATCGCGAGAGCGCCGGCCGCGGCGACGGGCCGCTGCAGATCATGTACGGCATCGACGGCCGTCCCGACCTCGAGGAGATCGAGCTCGACCATCTCGAGGGCTACCGCGGGTCACGGCCCGTGCGGGTCGGCAACGGCGCGGCGATGCAGCTGCAGCTCGACATCTACGGCGAGCTGATCGACTCGGTCTACCTCTACAACAAGTACGGCCAGCCCATCTCCTACGACGAGTGGACGGCCCTGGTGGGGATCGTCGACTGGGTCTGCGAGAACTGGGACCGCCCCGACGAGGGCATCTGGGAGGTGCGCGGCGGCCGCCAGCACTTCACGTACTCGCGCCTGATGTGCTGGGTCGCCATCGAGCGTGCGATCCGGATGGCACGCCAGCGCGGCCTTCCCTGCGACATGGTGCGATGGCTCGCGGTTCGCGACACCATCACGCAGCAGGTCATGGACCGCGGCTGGCACCCCGAGCGCGGTGCGTTCGTGCAGCACTACGACACCGACGTCCTGGATGCGTCCGTGCTGCTCATGCCGCTCACCAAGTTCATCGCCCCGCAGGATCCCCGCTGGCTCTCCACGCTCGATGCGATCGGCGACGAGCTGGTCTCCGACAGCCTCGTCTACCGGTACAACGTCGAGGCATCGCCGGACGGGCTGCGCGGGGAGGAGGGCACGTTCTCGATCTGCTCGTTCTGGTACGTCGAGGCGCTCTCGCGCGCGGGCAGGCTCGACGAGGCCCGGCTGGCGTTCGAGAAGATGCTGACCTACGCGAACCACCTCGGGCTGTACTCCGAGGAGATCGGGCCGTCCGGCGAATCGCTGGGGAACTTCCCGCAGGCGTTCACGCACCTGTCGCTGATCTCGGCGGCCGTCAACCTGGACGCGCAGCTCGGCTGACGCCTGGTGCGTCGGCGCCGCTCAGGACGGCCGCACGGGCAGGCTCAGCCGCACCGTGGTGCCGCTGCCGGGCGCCGTGTCGATCTCGATCGATCCACCGGCCGCGTCCAGCCGCTCCATCATGGCCTCGAGTCCCAGGTGGTTCGTCGCCCTCGCTCGGACGATCGCCTGCTCGAGGTCGAAGCCGCGTCCGTCGTCCGACACCACCGCCTGCAGATGCCCGTCACCGGTGGACAGCGTGATCCGCAGGTGCGCGGCGCGCGAGTGCGTGCGCGCGTTTGCGATCAGCTCGGCGATCGACCGGAAGGCGATCGTCTCGAGCGTCACGTCGAGCCGCTCGGTCAGACCTGACGCGTCGAACGTGACCTCCATGCCCCACTCAGCCTCGACGGTGGAGAGCAGCTGTCGCAGCGCGGGCTCGAGCCCGTTGTGCCACAGCACAGCCGGACGCAGCTCGAACGTCATCCGGCGCGTGCGGTCCACCGCCCCCGAGATCAGGTCGGAGACCTCGTCGAGCGTCGCGGCGGCGCGTTCGACGTGCCCCGCCTCGATCGACCGCCGCACACGGTCGAGCGCGATCACGCAGGCGGAAAGCACCTGAACCGTGTCGTCGTGGAGGTCGGCCGCCACGCGCGAGCGCTCCTGCTCCTGGGCAAGCACCATGCGCTCGAGCAGCTGGCGATGCCGCTGCTCGAGCCGCTCGAGCCGCTCTGCGCGTTCGCCGAGCCGCGACTGGAGCACCGCACCTCGCAGGGCGGCGGCGATCTGCTCGGCGACGGCCTGCATCAGCAGCTCGTCCTGGCGCTCGAAGCGGTACGGGCCGAGGTCGTACAACCCCACCACGGCGTGGACCGTCTCGTCCACCATCACCGGCGTCAGCAGCACGGACTCGTACCGCATGCCCGTCTCGAGCCACGGGACGTAACCCTCCTGCTGGGACGCTCGATCGATGCGTACCTGTGTTCCCGTCTCGAACACCGCGCCCGTCGTCCCGTGGCCGGCCGGGCGGCGCAGGCCTTCGATCAGCGTCCCGTGCGTGTCGATGTCCGTGTCCACCAAGGCCACCTGCTCGCCGGTCTCGGGATCGGCGAGAAACGCCGTGACGGCGCCGCAATCGATCTGGTTCGCGAGCGACTCGGAGGCGGCCCGGAGGGCCTGGTCGGCCGTCGCCGTACCGGCAATGGCCTCTGCGACGGCCACAGTGATCTCGAGCCGCCGCGCCCGCGCGGTCGACTCGTCGCGGAGCCGTGTGCCGAGCAGCGCCGCCCCCACCTGCTCTGCGACCGTCTGCATGAACAGCTCATCGCCGGGCGTGAAGCGGTCGGGCCGGCTGTCGGCGATCGCGAGCACTGCGAGCAGGCGACCCTCCACGATCACCGGCGTCGCCAGCCGCGACCGCCAGCGCTTTGCCGCGGTCATGCCCGGCATGGGATTCGCGAGTGCGTCCATGACGGTCACCTGCCGGCGCTCGGTGAAGGCGCGCCCGGTCGACCCGTCGCCGACCGGCCGCCGCACGCCGGTGTAGTCGTCGCCCGAGCGCGACACCGAGGCCACGACCAGCTGTTCGTCCGTGTCCTCGACCGGAACGGCCGCCTCGACGAGGTCGTAGCCGACGCCTTCGTGCACGGTGCGAACGAACGTCTCGAGCACCGCGCGCGCACTGTCCGCGGCGGCGACGGCCCGCGCTGCGGCAAGCGTCAGGGCGAGCCGCTGCGCGCTGATCTCGGCCTCCGACCGCAGCGCGATGCCCCGGATCGCCGCCGCGACCTGCTCCGCGACGGTGATCATCAGCGTCTCGTCGTCCTCGGTGTAGCGGTCAGGGGCGGGGTCGGCCAGCTCGAGCACGGCGTCGCAGCGTCCGTCGACCATCACCGGAACCTGGACGAGCGACTCGTACCTCTCGGGCCCGGGCCAGGTGTAGTCCGGCTCCCGGGTGGCTCGGCCAAGGCGGAGCGGCTTGCCACCGTTGATCACCCGTCCGGTGATGCCGTCATCGATCGGCCACGTCATCGGGTGCCAGGGCAGCCCGCTTCGGTCGAGTGCGAAGGTCATCCCGGCCGTACCGCGCTCGTGCTGGCAGCGGATCACGGACACGACCTCGTACTCGGTGGCCTCGTACAGCTCGGTCGCCGCCGTCTCCAGCGCCTCATCCACGGTCGCCGCCGATGCGATGCGACCGGCGATCGAGGCGGCGAGCGCCAGGCGCCGTGCGCGTCGGTCGGACTGGTCGCGCAGGTCGATGCCCCGCAGCGATGCCGCGACCTGGCCTGCGACGGCCATCAGCAGCCGCAGGTCGTCCTCGTTGAGGCGGTCCGGCTCGCGCTCGTAGACCGACAGCACGGCGCGGCACCGGCCCTCATCCATGACGGGGACGGCGACCATCGACTCCCACAGCTCACCGCTCGGCCAGTCGTACGCCGGGTGATCGCTCGCGTGGGACAGGATCAGCGGCTGGCAGCCTGCGATCACCTGGCCGAGGACGCCCGTGCCGACGCTTCGCCACAGCCCGGCCAGCGATGAGCCGTCGGACGTGTAGTCCGCGACCGTGAGCTGCTGGCGCGTGTCGGGCAGCACCAGCGTGGCGATCGCGCAGGAGTAGCCGACCCGCTCGAACACGGTCTGCGCGGCGACATCCAGCGCCTCCTCGACCGTGCCGGCGGATGCCACGTTCCAGGCCAGATCGGCGGCGAGCGCGAGCCGGTCGGCGCGCCGGGTGGATTCCTTGCGCAGACCGATCCGCCGCAACGCCGCCGCCACCCCCTCCGCCGCCGTTGCGAGCAGCACCATGTCCTGGTCGCTGAAGCGGTTGCGGCGCTCGTCGCCGAGCTCGAGCGTCGCGACGCACGTTCCGTCGACGAGCACCGGCATCAGCAGCATCGACATGAACGCGGGCTCGTCGACCCAGGGCCGCGCGTCCTCGCGCGTCGAGGCGTCGTCGATCCGCAGCGGGCGGCCGTGCTCGATGACATGGCCGGTGAGTCCCTCGCCGATCGGCCGGCGAAGCCCCACCGGCAGCATCTCGTCGCCGCCGCGGCCCGCCACGAGCATCTGCTCGCCGGCTGCGCGGTCGGCCAGGATCGCGGCCATCGCCTGGTACGCCGTCGAGCGCGCGAGCGCCTCCACGGCGGCGGCCAGCGCGCCTTCCGGGCTGGTCGCGGCCGCGACGCCGCGGGTCACCTCGAGGGTCAGCTCGAGGCGCTGCGCCCGTCGCTCGGACTCCTCCCGCAGCCGGATGCTCCGCCATGACGCGGCCAGGTGGTCTGCGACGTGCTGCATCAGGGCGACGTCGAAGCGGTCGAACCCGTCGCGGGTGCGGTTCCAGATCTCGAGTGCCGCGACGCACCGCCCGTCGACGACCACCGGCGTCACCAGCAGCGACTGAACCGACAGTGGGTGCGGCCAGTCGAAGCGGGGATCGTCCTGCGCGCTTCCGAGCAGGATCGGCTCGCCCGAGGTGATCGCCGCGCCGACGATGCCCGCGTCGAGCGGCCGGCGCATCCGCTCGGGCTCGCGGGCTTCACGCGACAGGTCGGCGATCAGGAGCTGCTCGCGCGACTCCTCCAGGACGAGGGTGGCGGCGACCAGCTCGTACGCCGAGTTGTCGTACACGGTGTGCGCGGCAAGCGCGAGCGCCTCGGACGGCGTGCGCGCGTCGGTCAGCGCGGCCGCGACCGCCGAACCGACGGCGAGCCGTGCCGCCCGGTGACCGGACTCCTCGATCGCGATGGTGCGGGTGAGGGCGCCGGCGACCTGAGCGGCGACCGACGACATGAGCTCGAGGTCTGGACCGCCGAAGGCTGCGGGCCGCGTGTCGCACAGCTCGAGCACCGCCTCGCAGCGCCCGCTGACCATCACGGGGGCCAGCAGCAGGGACTGGTAGACGGTGTCCTCCGGCCACTCGAACCCGGCCTCGTCGGCGGCGTGGACGTACAGCTGGGGGGAGCCCTCCCTGCCTGCGTAGCCGACGAGGCCGGCGCCGATCGGCCGGCGCAAGCCGGTGTGGCTGCGAAGCGTCCGGCTGCGATCGGCGACGATCACCTGCTCTCCGCCGTCGCGGTCCATCAGCGTCGCGGTGACCGCGTGGTAGCTCGAGTTGTCGAAGATCGCGTCCACGGCGGCTGCCAGCGCCTCGGTCGGCGACTCTGCGACCGCCATGCCGGCGGAGACGCCCTGGGCGACGGCCAACCTCCGCGACCGCTGGGCCGACTCGGCTGCCACGCGCAGCACCGTCTCGGCCAGTCCGGCGAGGTGGCTGAAGAGCATGCGTTCTGCGTCGCTGAAGGCAGGTGAGTCGTCGCCGCGCTGGACGAGCAGGACGCCGGGACGGCCGTCCTCCATGGGAACGGCGGACCGAAGCCGGCGCGGGTCGTCGGCGCCGGCCGCGGCGCCGTCGTCCGGCTCGAGCGCAACGCGTTCGGCGTCAAGTCCCGTCCGGAAGCGCTCCAGCAGGAGTTCCAGCCCGGCGGCCGCCCCAGGCGGATCAGGATCGTGCATACCGGCTGGATTGTGACAGAGCGATGGCGGCACACGCTCCCCGGATTGGCGTATCGTGCCTGGCCCGGGCGGTTAGCTCAGCTGGGAGAGCACCTGCTTTACACGCAGGGGGTCGGCGGTTCGATCCCGTCACCGCCCATCTTCGACCGGCTCGACCACACGCGCTCTGCCTCGGAGGTAACGCAGACCTCAAGGCAGGCGCGCCGCTCGGCAGGTAGGTGTGGAAGCACTTCGTCGTGCGGCCAACCGTCGGCCAAGGGCGGGCTACGAACGTGGACGAGGGGCGGGGCCCGGTGGCCCAGCCCCTCGCTTCACCGCGTTAGCCGATCAGTTCAATCACGTCGCGCGAGATCGAGCCGTCCGCGCTCAGGTTGTGAATGGTCACCTGTCCCTCGGCGCCCTCCAGAGTGCCTGTCCCTCCGGTGATCGCCAGGCGGAAATCCGACTGGTCGGCGGACACGTTGCCTGCGAACTCGAGCGTCCCGCCACTCAACCGCGCTGTCCCCACGCAATGCACCAGCCGTGTTGTCAGTTCAGTGCAGTAGCCGTGGTTCGTACCGACCCGCCGCGTCCGAGCGACGTTCCAGAACACCGAGTTGAACGTGAATTCATCGCCGATGCTGAAGCCGGGCCTTCCCACGTCAACGTGGTGTTGCGACGTCGTCTTCTCGATCACCGTGATCGTTCGTGCTGGGCCGTCCGACCCAGAGCCGGATGCGACGGCGAAGGCGCCGCCTCCCACCACAAACGCGACCGCCGCGGCCACGCCAGCCGCCGTCAGGAGCCTTCGAAACATGATCCCTCCCTGCTGTTCGCTACCGGTGGACGGGCTCCACGCTACCGATGAGCCGAGAACTCGTCAATCGGAGGCTCAGCCGACGGAAGAATCACCAGCCGATCCGCGCCAGCCTGGTGATCCGGTCTCGCGGGGTCACCCCCACCCGTTGCCGATGACAACGCCCCGCGAGACCAGGAACCGCTGCTACGCGTCGTACTTTCCGCCGAGCGCAGCCGCCTGCGGCTTGCCCTTGTGCCCCGCCTCTTGCAGGATCGCCGGCACCGCCGGGTCGGAAACGAAGCTCTGCCAGCCCTCCGCATCCCAGTCGAACAAGACCCAGACGCGGTTCTCATGGTTCGGATCGCGGAACACCTGCGCGCCCTTCGACCCGTGCTCCCGGCGCTTGTCCGCACCCTTGGTCGAGAAGATCCGCTCGAACTGGTCGAAATCCTCGACCTCCGTCGTTGCAAGCATCATCGTCATTACGCTCTCCCTCACGGGTTCTCAGCGCCGCTGTTCGACACCGATGGTGCGACGACCCTACTCCTACCCCTGCCGCGCCGCGCCGGGGGCGGAGCCACCGCCTGACCCGGAGGGGTAGCCTTGTCCCCAGTCGTCCGGGTCACCGCATGGGGGGAGCGACGTTGGGCAGTCCGCCACTGGCTGATTGGCCCGGTGGGATCAGGGCCATCACGCTGTTCTTCGAAGATCTCGACGCGGCGCGCGTGTTCTACGCCGAGGTCTTCGGCTTGCCGGTCGTCTATGAGGACGACGACTCGACCGTCGTTCGCTTCGGAGAGACGCTCGTCAATCTCCTCAGCGTCAGCGAAGCACCCGGCCTGGTTGAGCCGGCTCCCGTCGCGGCGCTCGGCGCCGGCGTGCGCTTCCAGCTCACGCTCGGCGTCGAGGACGTGGACGCCGTATGTGACCGGCTCGCCCGGCAGGGCGTCGAACTTCTGAACGGCCCGATGGACCGGCCTTGGGGCATTCGCACGGCCAGCTTTCGCGATCCCGGCGGCCACATCTGGGAGATCGCGCACTGACCGGCTCCAAGAGCTGAGTCGCGAATGACTCAGCGCTTGCCGAGCTCCGCCGTGCGCTTGTTCATCAGGTCGAGCAGGTGCGCGTACGTCTGCGGCGAGCGCCGCTCGAGCGCCAGGACGTCGCGCGTCGAGAGCCCGATCAGGCGCACGGGCGAGGTGGCGACGACCGACGCCATGCGAACCCCTGCGGCGATCACCGCGATCTCGCCGAACACATCTCCGGCACCGAGCGTCGACACGAGATCGCCGTTCGCTGTGACCTCGACGGTGCCGCTCTCTATCGCAAACAGCGCATGTCCAAGCTCGCCCTGGGTCGCGATCGTCTCTCCCTCCGCGGCCTCGGCCTCGACGGCGACTGCGGCGATCTCCGCCAGCTGTGCGTTTCCCAGAGCGGCGAACAGCGGGATCTCGGCCAGTCGCGACGGTTCCATGCGAAGACCCTACCGCCACGCGGGTCGGCAGGCATGGATGCCGTGCAGGTGGTGTGCTCTCGTCCCGCGGGGAGCGATGGCTACACTCGCCGCATGGCCGACCAGCCGCAGGCGCCGTCCGCCGACCTCCGCCGCTCGGCGGTACGGCCGAGCCGCGAGCAGTACTTCATGCTGCTCGCCGTCGCGACGCGCGAGCGCGCGAACTGCCTGCGACGCCACGTCGGTGCCGTGCTGGTGGCCGATCAGCGCATCATCGCCACCGGATACAACGGAACGCCCACGGCCTTCCCGAACTGCGACGAGGGCGGCTGCCATCGCTGCGCCCACCCCGACGACTACGCCGAGGGCCGCGGCTACGACGTCTGCATCTGCGTCCATGCCGAGCAGAACGCCGTGCTCCAGGCCGCAAAGCTCGGGTACTCGGTGCAGGGCTCGGCCTGCTACTCCACGCTGCGCCCGTGCTTCGGCTGCCTCAAGGAGCTGTACCAGGCGGGCGTCACCACGATCCGCTACCTGAACGCGTGGACGCCATCCGACCCGGTCGAGGCAGGCGCCTATGACGCGCTGCTGGCCGAGCTCGCCGGCCGCGGTGTGGTCGTGGCGCAGCTCGACCTCCCCGAGGCCCTGCTCGACCTCAGATAGGCGGTGGCCGCTACGCGGTGCGGCGGAACCGCTTCGACCCGTCTTCCCAGTCGAAGGACAGCGCCTGGTCGGCGGGAATCGCCGGCTCGAGCGGCACGATCGTCGCCTGCTCCGGCCCCGATCCCTGCATCGCCGGCAGCATGTCGGCCTGCACGACGGCGCGCAGCGGTGCCAGCCGCCGCGGTTCCCGTCTTGGCAGCTCCGCCGCCTCCGGCGTCCGCTTGATGCGGGCGAGATGCCGGGCGTGAAGCGTCAGTCGCCAGGCCTGGAGCTCGGGCTCCGCGAGCGGGGCCGCGTGACAGGCGGGGCACGGCGTCAGCGGGCGCTTTGGCTCGTCGCACTGGTGGCACGCGATGGTGACCTGCATGCGGATCCCTTTCGGCATCCGCGCCGCGCACCTTGAGTGGCCGGCACCACCCCGCACCCGCTCAAGCCCGGCGGCCGTTCGGCCGACTCATGAAGCATGCATCGGGATGCCGTCCGCCCGCTGCCGCGCATGCTGGGGGTCATACTCGCGCTCGCGCTGGCCGCGGCCTTCGCCCACGCCGCCCCGGCGGCGGCCGACCCCCTGGTCGACCAGAAGAAGGCTCAGTACGACAAGGTGAGCCGGCAGGTTCGTGCGCTCGACGGTCGCGTCGAGCTGCTCACCGAGCGCTACGACGCCGCCGTCTCCGAGCTCGCCAGGCTGAAGACGCAGATCGCAGACGCCAACCGGCGGCTGAAGGCGGCCGAGATCCATCTCACCTTCGAGCAGGGCGTCCTCGCCGACCTGATGGTCGCCCGCTACAAGGGCCTCGACGCGTCGACGCTGGACATCGTGCTCGGCGCCTCGTCGCTCTCCGACGTCACGCGGTCGATGGATATCAAGCAGCGCTTCGACGCGGCCGTAGCGGACGCGGTCGACCAGATCCGCGTCACCCGCGATGCGATCGCCGCCGAGCGCGTCGAGCTGCTCGTCGCCCGCGAGAAAGCGCGCGCGCAGAAGCGGATCATCGAGCGCAAGCGGACGGTGATCCGGAAGATGCTGCGCCATCGCCGTGCGCTGATGCACACGCTCGGCGACCAGGTGCTGATCGCCGAGGCGGCGAGCAGCATCGGCCAGACGCAGCTCGCACTGGCCGCCGAGCAGTGGATCCGCGCGGATATGCGCATCAACCACGGCGATCCCGGCGCCGAGCTGCGCGACCAGGTGGCGATCGACGGCCTCGCCCAGATCGGCGTCCCGTACAAGTGGGGCGGTGCGTCACCGGAGGGCGGCTTCGACTGCTCCGGCCTGGTGATGTGGCTATGGGCGCAACACGGATACTCGCTCCCGCACTTCGCGGCGTCCCAGTACCACCTGGGACCGTTCGTCAGCGAGACCGACCTGCGGATCGGCGACCTCGTCTTCTTCCACAAGCTCGGCCACGTCGGCATCTACATCGGCAACGGCTACGTCCTGCACGCGCCGCACACGGGCGCGACCGTCGAGATCGAAGCGTTCTCGACGCCGTGGTTCCAGGACACGTACGTCGGAGCCACCCGCCCCGGACCCGCCTGAGGGCGATCCTGGATTAGGCTGCGGGCGTGCTGTTCCGCCAGGTGCTGCATCCGGATCTGGGTTGTGCCTCCTACGTCGTCGCCGACACGTCGGCGGGCATCGGCGCCGTGGTCGATCCGAAGTGGTCGATCGACGAGTACCTGAACCTCGCGCGGCACCACGGGTTCCGGATCGCCCACGTGGTCGAGACGCACAACCACGCCGACCACATGTCCGGCCGCTCGCGGCTGGTCGAGGCGACCGGCGCGGACTGCTGGGTCAGCCCGCTGGCCGACGCCGCCTATCCGCACCGGCCGTTCGCGGACGGCGACGAGGTGGAGCTCGGCGCGGTGCGCTTGCGGGCGCTGCACGTCCCCGGCCACCGGCCGGAGCACACGGCGGTGCTGATCGTCGACACCGGCCGCTCGCCGCAGCCCTGCGCCGTCCTCACCGGCGACAGCCTGTTCGTCAACGACGTGGCGCGGCCCGACCTCGCCGTCGAGAAGCGGGACGGGGCGCAGGAGCTGTTTCGCAGCATGCGGCGGCTGCTCGAACTGGGCGACGGCGTCGAGGTGTTCCCGGGCCACACCGGCGGCTCGCTCTGCGGCAGCGCGCGCATGAGCGAGACGACCTCGTCGACAATCGGCTTCGAGCGGGCGAGCAACCCCATGCTGGCGCTGGGCGAGGAGGACCGGTTCGTCGACGAGCTCGTCACCGGCCTGGCGCCGCAGCCGCCGAACTTTCGGGTGATCGCGGAGGCGAACCGGCTCGGCCGCTCGCTGGTCGTCGGTGAGCTCCCGGAGCTCGATGCCTCCCGGCTCGCCGAGCGGATCGGCGCCGGAGCGTTGGCGATCGACGGCCGGTCGGCCGCCGAGTACGACGCCGCGCACGTCCCCGGATCGGTCGGCGTCGAGCTGGCGCACAGCGGCTTTGCGACGAAGGTTGCCTGGATCGCCGAGCCGGACAGGGAGCTGCTGGTCGTCGCCGAGGACGACGCGCGGCAGCGCGAGATGCAGGAGCTGCTTGCGTCGGTCGGCCTTTCGGTCTCCGGCATGCTGGCCGGCGGCTTCGCCGCGTGGGCCGGCGCCGGCCGGCCGGTCGAGTCCTTCGACGTCGTCGACGTCCCCGGCCTCGCGGATGCCGTGGCCCGTCGTCCGCAGGTGCAGGTGCTCGACGTCCGTGACGACGACGAGTGGGAGGCCGGGCACATCCCCGGCTCCGTGCATGTCCCCTACCACGACGTCGGCCGCTCGGAGCTGCCGGTCGACCCGAGCCGCCCGGTTGCCGTGATCTGCTCCACCGGGCGCCGCAGCGCCACCGCCGTCGGGCTCGTCCGCCGGCAGGGCGCGCGCGAGGTGATCCACGTGACCCCCGGCGGCGTCGGCACGTGGGCGTCACTCGGGCATCCGATCGAGCAGGCGGCGGCCGCCCGCGCATGACCGCCGCGGAGCTGACCGCCGCGGAGGTCGCGGCAGCGCTCGAGCGCGGCGAGATCGTCGCCGTCGACGTCCGCGAGGCCGGCGAGTGGGAGGCCGGGCACATTGCCGGCGCGACCTGGATCCCCATGGGCGAGATCCCCGAGCGGGCCGGTGAGCTGCCCGCGGCGCCCCTCGCCATCGTCTGCCGCAGCGGCGCGCGCAGCGGGATGGTGGCCGACTGGCTCGTGCGGTCCGGCGTCGATGCGGTGAACCTCGCGGGCGGCATGCAGGCGTGGCAGGCGGCGTCCCTGCCGATCGAGCCGCCCGGCGGCTTCGTGGCGTGAGCGTCCGCGTCGGCACGTGCTCCTGGGCGGACGAGTCGCTCAGCAAGCTCTGGTATCCGCCGGGCGTGGGATCGGCCGAGGCGCGGCTGCGCTACTACGCAAAGCACTTCGACACCGTCGAGGTGAACTCCAGCTACTACGCCGTGCCGACAGCCGAGATGGCCACGGCGTGGGCCGAGCGCACCCCGCCGGGGTTCGTGTTCCACGTTAAGGCGTTCGGCATGATGACGCGGCACCCGGTCAAGGTCGAGCAGCTGCCACCCGATCTGCGCTCGGAGGTGGCGTTCGACGATCGCGGGCGCGTCGACCACCCGTCGCGGGACGTGCGGGCGCTGGTGTTCCGCGAGTTCATGCGCGCCCTGGAGCCGCTGCGCGAGGCCGGCAAGCTGGGCGGCATCCTGATGCAGCTGCCCCAGTACATCGTGGCCAAGCCGTCGTCGTTCGAGTACCTGAGCTGGGCGCGCGAGCAGCTGGGCGATGCCGAGATGCTGGTGGAGTTCCGGCACCGAAGCTGGCTCGAGCCCGGCGCGCAGGACGAGACGTTCGCGTTCCTGCGCGAGCTGCCGGCGACCTACGTGATCGTCGACGCGCCGCCGATGCCGGGCGCGAACGTCGCTCCGACGGTCGTCGCGCGCACCTCGCCGAGCGCCTACATCCGCTTCCACGGGCGCAACACCGCGACGTGGAACCGCCGGGGCGGCAGCGCCGCGGAGCGGTTCGACCACCTGTACTCCCGCGACGAGCTCGCCGAGTGGGTCGAGCCGCTGCGCGAGCTCGCCTCGGAATCCGAGAACGTCTGGACGATGTTCAACAACAACGGGCGCAGCGCGGACGCGTCCGGCGCGGCGTTCGCACAGGCGCCGGCGAATGCGGCCGAGCTGCTCGAGCTGCTGCGGTCGGCCGGCGTCCCGGTGACAGTCGCGGCCGCCCGGTAATCTGGGGAGGGACTACCGGGCGGCCGGGAGGGACGCGCCGGCCCGGTCAAGCCGGCGCTTGCGACTGGCGGCCGCGATGTCTGCGTCGCGGCCTGTGCTCGAGGGGGGTTCCGATCTCCTCGGTCGGGAGCCACTATCCCATCGGCGTTTTGGGGGAAGATTGGAGGATGCTGTTCTCCCCCAGCCACCACGAGCCGCTGACCGACCGGGGGTGGGATGAGACCTGGGTGCGCGGTCGGATCGAGCAGATCGCTGCGGAGGCGGAGGCAGCCGTCCGTCCGGACGGCACGTGGCCCGAGCACCCCGCCGACCACGAGGACGGCATGGAGATGCCGCGGACGGTGTACATGGGCGCCGCCGGCGTCGCCTGGGGGCTGCACGTCCTCGGGCACCCGTGCGCGCACCTCGTCACCGGACTCGACGACGCCTACCGCGCGAGGCCCGACTGGCCCGGCGCCGCGGCGTCGTACTGGGCGGGCGAGGCCGGCGTGCTGCTGATGATGCACGTCGCCGGCGGCCGCGACGACGTGCTCGACCGCCTGCATGCGTGCATCGTCGAGAACGCCGGCGACCCGAGCAACGAGCTGCTGCACGGGGCGCCGGGCACCATGATCGTCGCCGCCGAGCTTCACCGCCGCACCGGCGAGGAACGCTGGGCCGACGCCTGGCGGTTGGCCGCCGACCAGCTGTGGCGGCGGTGGGCCCGGCACGAGGAGTGCGGATGCGATCTCTGGACGCAGGTGCTGAGCGGGCGCGAAGCTGTCTACATCGGCGCCGGCCACGGGTTTGCCGGCTGCGTCACGGCGCTGCTGCGCGGCGCCGGCCTGCTGGATGGCGATCGCGCCGCTGAGCTCGACCGGCGGGCGGTCGCCACCGCCCGTGCCACCGCGGTTCGTGAGGCGGGTCGAGCCAACTGGCCGCCGCTGCCGGGCTCGCTGGAACGGAACGACCGCATCCGCCTGCAGTGGTGCCATGGTGCGCCGGGGATGGTGGCGTCCCTCGCCGGCCTGGCCCCGGGCGACGAGCGCTTCGGTGGCCTGCTCGCCGAGGGAGCCGAGCTCGTGTGGGACGCCGGGCCGGTCGCGGGCGGCGCGGGGCTTTGCCATGGCACCGCCGGGAACGGTCTGGCGTTCCTGGCGATGTACGGCCGCTCCGGGGATGAGCGGTGGCTCGAGCGGGCACGCGGATTCGCGGTGCATGCGCTGGAGCAGGCGGAGCGCGAGCGGGACCGGCACGGTGTCGGCCGGTTCTCGCTCTGGACCGGGGACATCGGCGTGGCGGTCATGGCACGCCAGTGCATCGACGCCCGCGCCGGGGTGCCTACGCTGGACTGGGTTTGAACCGCAGGGCTGACCACGTATCGTCGATCGCCACCTGCGACACCGCGGTCCATCGGTGCTTCGACATCCCGTCGCGGACGACCTCGCGCGACAGGTCGGACGGGGTCTTCGCGCTGAGCTTGGGATAGCAGATCCAGAGCACGCCGCCGCCCTCCACCGCCGCGATCGCATCCGGCGCGTCGCGGTCGAGCTGCTCACGGCTGCGTGAGTAGAGCAGCACCACGTCGGCGCGATCCGGCGACTCGTCGAGCTCGCCGAGCAGCGGACGGTGGCGGTCGGGCGCACGCATCAGGCGAACGCTGCAGCCGCCCACGATCCGCAGCTTTCTCGCGAGGTCGGTCATGCGATCACCATAGACTGTCCGCCGTGGCCGATTCCGCCGTCCTCACGACGTGTCCTCGCGACTGCTACGACGCCTGCGGGATCCTCGTCACCGTGCGCGACGGCGAGATCCGGTCGGTGCGCGGAGACCCGAACCACCCGGTCAGCCGCGGCCGCCTGTGCCGCAAGTGCTCGATCGGCTACAACGGCGTCTTCCTCGACGCCGACGAGCGCCTGACGACGCCGCTTCGCCGGGTCGGGCCGAAAGGTGAGGGCCGGTTCGAGCCGTTCGGCTGGGACGAGGCGATCGCGCTGATCACCGGCCGCTGGCGCGAGATCGCCGCCGCCTCGGGGGCCGAAGCGATCCTGAACGCGCACTACACCGGCACGTGCTCGCTGATCGCCGGCAGCTTCGGGGCGCGGTTCCTGCGCCGGCTGGGCGCGACCGAGATCGACCCCGACTCGGTCTGCAACAAGGCCGGCCACGTCGCGCTCGACTACATGTACGGCACGTCGGTGACCGGGTTCGACCCGCGAACCGCGCGCGACACCTCATGCATCCTCGTGTGGGGAGCGAACCCGTCGGCCTCGGCGCCGCACATGCACGACCAGTGGCTTCAGGAGTCGCCCGGGAGCCTGATCGTCGTCGACCCGATCCGCACCCCGACCGCCGAGATCGCCGACGTTCACCTGCAGCCGTTCCCAGGCAGCGATGCGGCCCTCGCGTTCGCGATGCTGCACGTGATCGCCCGCGACGGCTTGGCCGACCGCGATCTGCTGCGGGATCACACGGTCGGCTGGGACGAGTTGGAGCCGCAGATCGCGCCGTGCACACCGGAGTGGGGAGAGCATGCCACCGGCGTTTCCGCCGAGCTGATCGAGCAGGCGGCGCGGGCCTACGGCGCCGGCCCATCGCTGCTCTGGATCGGCCAGGGGCTGCAGCGCCAGCCGACCGGCGGAAACGTCATGCGCGCCGTGGCGCTGCTGCCCGCGGTGAGCGGGAATCTCGCGAAGCCGGGGGCGGGCTTCCTCTACCTGAACGACCAGCTCGAGATCGACGGCGACTGGCTCGAGGCGCCGCAGCTTGGCACGCCGCCCGAGCCGATCAGCCACATGGATCTGGCCGAGACGCTCGAGCACCCGGCCCGCGCGCGCAGCCTGCTCTGCTGGAACATCAACATCGCCGCATCGAACCCCCAGCAGTCGCGGCTGAGGGCCGCCCTCGAGCGCGAGGATCTGTTCACCGTCGTGATCGATCTGTTCTCGACGGACACCTGCGATTACGCCGATGTGGTGCTGCCGGCTGCGAGCTTCCTCGAGTTCGACGATCTGGTCGCCTCGTACTTCGACCTCACCCTGTCGGCTCAGGTGCGTGCGGCCGGGCCGCCCGGGGACGCGCTCCCCAACCAGGAGATCTTCCGGCGCCTCGCCGCGGGAATGGGGTTCGACGAGCCGGAGCTGCACGAGACCGATCGGGAGATGATCGACGCGATGCTCAAGCAGAGCGGCGTCGTCGGCAGCTTCGAGCAGCTCGCGTCCGTGGGCACCGTCCCGCTCTCCGCCGAGCCGGTGATCCAGTTCGCCGACATGCGGTTCGACACGCCGAGCGGTCGCATCGAAATTGCCTCGGCGGCCGCCGAGGCGGACGGGCATCCTCGGCTGCCCCAGCCGCGCAGCGACCCGCGGCCGGCCGGTGGGCGCCTGCGTCTGCTCTCGCCGGCGTCGCCGTGGCTGATGAACGACAGCTTCGCCAACGACCGCAAGATCGCCCGCCGAATCGGCGAGGCCACCGTCACGCTTCACCCCGCGGACGCGGCCGATCGCGGGATTGCGGCCGGCGACCGCGTCCGCATGCACAACGAGGTGGGCGAGCTGGAGCTGCTGGCGGCCGTCTCGGACATGGTGCCGGCCGGCGTCGTCTACTCGCCGAAGGGCCGCTGGCCCAAGCGAGAGGCGGAAGCGGCGAACGTGAATGTCCTGAACGACGGGCGCAAGGCGGACTTCGGGGGCAGCACGGCGGTTCACGCGGTCGAGGTTGCCCTCGACCGGGTGTGAGGATCCCGAGCGCCGCCGGGAAGATCGGCCCTGGCCGTGCCGTCTCGTGAGTGACCGTCACCGGCCCGCGCGCTCGCTTCTCCCAGACTGCCTAGGCGATCTGCGGCTCCAGCGGGTTGGTGGCGGTCGATGTTGTCCGGCGCGCGAGCCAGCGCCTCCGGCTTGACGGTCTCGGCCGGGCTGGTAGCGTCGCGTCCGCGATGGAGGACGACGGGAGGGTGACGCATGCGCATCGGTAGCTCCGACCAGCCGTTCACCGGCATCTGTCAGGCATATCCCGACCGGGTCGAGGTGCGCGGCCGCGACCTGACGGGCGACCTGATGGGCCGGCTGACGTTCACCGAGTACGTCCACCTGCTGATCACGGGGGAGGAGCCGACCGACGATCAGCGTTTCTTCCTCGACCTGCTGCTGGTGGCGATCGCCGAGCACGGCATGATGCCCACCAACATCGCGGCCCGCATGACGCTCGCGGCCGACCCCGGCTCGCTGCAGGGAGCGGTCGCCGCCGGGATCCTCGGCGCCGGCCCGGTGATCCTCGGGACGGCCGAGGTCTGTGCCCGGGTGCTCGTGGATGCGCAGTCCCGTGTCGAGGCCGGCGGCTCGCCCCGGGACGTCGCGCGCGCCGTGGCCCAGGAGACCCACCGGGCCGGGGCGCGGCTGCCCGGCTTCGGGCACCCGGTTCACCGGCCGCTCGATCCCCGCGCCGAGCGCATCCTCCAGCTCGCCGACGAGCGCGCGGTCAGCGGCAGGCATGTCCTGCTCGCCCGGGAGCTGCGCGACGCCGCCGCCGAGGAATGGGGGCGGCCCCTCACCATGAACGTGTCGCTCCCGATCGCGGCGGTGATGCTCGACCTCGGCTTCCCGGCATCCATCGTCAAGGCCGTCCCGCTGCTCGCGCGTACCGCCAGCCTGCTTGCACACCTGGCCGAGGAGCAGCGGCGCCCGATCGGCTTCATCATGTCGGCGGCGGCCGAGGAGTCGATCGAGTACCGCAGCCAGGATCCCGCCTGATGCTCGAGCCCGACGTCGAGACCCGCCCGTGGCCGGCACAGCTGGAGCTGGACGATGCCGCCTACAGGACGCAGCTCGGCTATCTGCTCGAGCATTCGCCGTTCTACCGGCAGACGCTCACCGCTGCCGGCATCGCGAGCGCCGAGGAGGCGGGTGGCCTGGCCGGCATCGGGAGCCTGCCGCTCACCGAGAAGCAGCAGCTGCGGGCGACGACGACGCCGGAGAATCCGATCGGCGCGCACCTGTGCGTCGACCGCTCCCAGATCGTGCGAATCTACTCGACCAGCGGAACCACCGGCACGCCCAGCTACATCCCGCTGACGGCCGCTGACCTCGAGAACTGGGTGGCGGGCTCGGCCCGGAGCTACGCCGCGTCCGGCATCCGGCCGGGGCAGCGCATCGTCTCGACCTACAACGCCGGGCCATTCGTGGCCGGCGCGGCGCTGGCCTCGTTCGACCGGATCGGCCTCTGCCACATCCCGGTCGGCACCGGCAACACCGAGCGGCTGCTGCTCGCGGTGCAGCTGCTGAGGCCCGAGGCGGCCGTCCTGACGCCCTCGTATGCGGCCTACCTGATCGAGGCGGCCGAGGTGCGGGGGATCGATCTCGCCTCGTCCCCCGTCGAGCGGGTGCTCGTCGCGGGCGAGCCGGGCGGCGGTGAGTCCTCGTTCCGCGAGCTGCTCGAGCGCGGCTGGGGAGCGCGCGTGATGGAGGCCATGGGCATCGGCGACATCGGCATCTCGCTCTGGGGCGAGTGCGAGCACCAGGACGGGATGCACCTCGGCGCCCGCGGCTTCGTCCACCCCGAGCTGATCGACCCGGGCACCGGCGCAGCGGTCCACCTCGAGAACGGCGCGACCGGCGAGCTCGTGCTGACGCACCTCCGCCACCAGGCCGCGCCGCTCCTGCGGTTTCGCACGCGCGACCACGTCACGGTACGGATGAGCGAGTGCGCGTGCGGCCGGACGGGGCCGCGGGTGCGCTGCATCGGCCGCACGGACGACATGCTGATCGTGCGGGGCGTCAACGTCTTCCCCTCGGCGATCCGTGAGGTCGTCAGCGCGTTCGCGCCCGAGGTGAGCGGCCACATCCGCGTGCGTCCACGGGGAGAGGGCGTCAAGCAGGAGCCGCCCCTGCCTGTCGCGGTCGAGCTGGCGGCCGGGCGCGCGCCGGACGACGCGCTCGCGGAGCGCATTCGTGAGAGACTGCGAAACGTCCTCGTCGTCCAGACGCAGGTCGAGCTCGTGCCCGCGGGCACCCTCGGTCGCAGCGAGTACAAGTCGAAGCTGGTGGAGCGGTGAGCATGCGGAAGATCCAGAGCCAGGGCGTGCACCACATCACCCTGACGGGCGCCGACCGGCAGACATCGATCGACTTCTGGGAGGGCGTGCTCGGCATGCCGTTCGTCTTCGAGCAGCCCAACCTCGACAACGCCTCCGAGAGCCACCTCTACTTCGATCCCGGCGACGGGCGGTTGATCACGGTGTTCACGAACGAGGAGCGAACTCCGGACCCGGCGCGAACGCCGACGGATCCCGGCTGTGTCCACCACATCGCGTTCGCGCTCTCCCAGGCGACGTTTCACCAGACGGTCGAGCGGCTCGAGGAGCGCGGCATTCGCCACAGCGGCGTCAAGGACCGCGGGTTCATGGACTCCATCTACTTCGATGACCCGCTCGGCCTGCTGATCGAGCTGGCGTCCTACCGCTTCGAGCCGCCGGTCGGCTGCACCCACACCGACGTGCTCTTCGAGGCGCATCAGCTCCGCGTCGAGCGGGGCGACGCGAACATCGACCAGGTGCACCTGGCGGACGCCATCGAGTTGTTGACCGCACGGACGACGCGGTCGCTCTCGGACGATCGATCGCCACAGAATCCATACCGAACGACGGCCTGACCAACGACATCCGGGAGGGACCGCATGGCCGGCATCACCCTGAACATCCTCAAGCCGAGCGTCAACAACCTGACCGTCCGCATCTTCGTGCGCGCGGCCGGGCTGGAGCATGAAGAGGTGGACGTCTGGGGCCAGACCGCCACGGCGGACTTCCTGGCGAAGGACCCTGCGCACCTCACGCCCATGATCGAGGATCCCGGCCTGCCGCGCGGCTCGCTTTGGGAGAGTTGCGCGATCATGCAGTACCTCTGCAACCGGCACGGGCTGGAGCATCTGTATCCGTCCGATCCGGGCCACCGGGCGATGAACGACAGCGCGATGTTCTACCTGATCGGGACGCTGTATCCGTTGCTCGCCCGGGCAACGTACGCGACGCTGTCGTTCCCCGGGTATCCCGGCGAGGTCGGCACGTCCGAGGCAAACGACGAGCTGAAGGCGAAGGCGCAGCAGGACGCGACCGCCGCACTGGCCGAGCCGATCGACGTGTACCGCGCCTTCTTCCTGAACGGCCGGCGGTTCATCGGCGGCGACCAGCCCTCGATCGCCGACATCCGGCGCGGCGTCGCTCGAGTTCCTGCGCGCGATCGACTACGAGTTCCCGCAGTGGGTGGAGGACTACCTCGCAGCCATGGAGGAGACGCTCGGGGACGCGTACACCGAGCCGGCGGGCGACGTGCGCGGCTACATCCAGCACGTCCGCTCGCAGGCCGCCACAGCCTGAATCGCGACTCATCCCCGGTGCGCCCGGTGCCGATAGGTGCACCATGCGCACCGGGGTCATCATCGCGTGCCTGCTCGCCCTCGCCGGTGTCGTGGCGGGATGCGGCGGGTCCGCGGCCGCCGATTCGGTCGTGATCACGCACGTCGACGTCAGCAAGCGCGCGAGCGATCTGATCCTCGACGCCGAGGACATCGGCGGTCTCTACGTGATCGTGGACGGCGACACCGGGATCCTGCACCTGAAGGACGTCATGCACGGCGATCCCAAGCCGGTTCGCGCGCTCGAGCGGCGTGACTGGCAGGCCGGCTACCGCGCGCTCTACGCGTCGCCGAACGGCGACGGCGTGCTGACGTCCGCGGTGGTGTTCCGAAGCGAGGACTCGGCCGTGACCGCGAGCAATGCCTGGTCTCGCGAGTTCGTGCGCAGGTACCACGGCCACAGGCTTCCCTCGATCACGCCGAACCTCGAGCACGTCAGCCTGGTGCGTGGCACCCTGCGCGGCAACTCCGGCGCGCAGACCGCCTCCATGATCCAGTGGGTGCACGGGCGGGTGGTCGCGCAGATCCTGGCGTTCGGAGCCAGCGGCGACCCGGCCTCGGTCGCCCAGCTGGCTCAGGCGCAGGACGGGCGCATCACGGCCGCCGAGTAGCCGGCCGTTCGGCGGACGGCCTCACGCCGCGTCGCGGTGCGTTCGCGAGTACATCACCGAGTCGCGCCGGCCGTCCGGCGTCGGCTGCCACGCACGGAGCAGCCCCTCCCGTTCGTATCCGGCCCGCGCGGCGACGCCCTGTGACGCCACGTTGTCGGGGTCGGTGGTCAGGCTGATGCGCGCCACGCCCAGTGTGACGAGCGCCCAGTCGCTCACGAGCCGGAGGGCGTCAGTCGCCATGCCGCGACGCCGCGCGGGCGCCGCCACCCAGTAGCCGACCGAGGCGTGCTCCGGTTCATGCATGGCCAGCTCGATGAGCCCCACGCCGGTATCGCCGCCGGCGATCACGAACATCGCTCCGCCGCCGCTTGACCACTGCAGCCGCGACCGGTCGATGTGGGCGACGGCGTCCGAGCGCTCGTACGGCGTCGGCATGTGCGGGATCCAGCGGCGCATCTCGGGATCCCGGCATGCGTTAGCGATCCAGTCGGCGTCGTCGTCGCGGGGAAGCCGCAGGTGAACGAGACCGGTGGCGAGCGGGGG